>NZ_JBSSEF010000002.1:0-197986 GCF_054061455.1 Thermostichus sp. OS-CIW-20 | reverse complement strand
CGTCAGCGTCGCGTAGCGACAACGGAAACGGACAGAATGCTATCGCTTCACCGCTGAGCAGTAATGCTCAGCAGTGTTCAGCGTAAATGTATCAGGACGTTTGTCGTCAGCGCTCGTCAGAGGCGAGGAGAGAGGCATCATTTGCTTTTGATCTACTTTTATACAAAAACAAAAAACAAAAGCTGATAAACAGCTAAAATCTAGCTCTAAAAATCTTTTGGACGGAATTTTGTCTGTCCAGCGATTTAGGAAACTCCTTTAACCTGTTTTAGACTTCCCTTAACTCTTCTTAACACTTCTCAGGAGGTGGATGGGCTGCCGATAATGGCCTTTGCCAGGCTTGTGGAGGAACGTGCTGTGAAGTTGGCAGTTTACGGAAAGGGTGGGATCGGCAAGTCCACCACCAGTTGCAACCTCTCGGTGGCTTTGGCCAAGCGGGGCAAAAAGGTTCTGCAGATCGGCTGTGATCCCAAGCACGACAGCACCTTCACCCTGACCGGCTTTTTGATCCCCACCATCATCGACACTCTGGAGGCCAAGGGCTACCACTACGAAGACATCTACCCGGAGGACGTGATCTACCGCGGCTATGGCGGCGTAGATTGCGTCGAGGCGGGCGGTCCACCGGCGGGGGCCGGCTGTGGCGGCTATGTGGTGGGGGAGACCGTCAAACTCCTGAAGGAGCTAAATGCTTTCGATGAATACGACGTCATTCTCTTCGACGTGCTGGGGGACGTGGTGTGCGGCGGCTTTGCTGCCCCCCTCAACTACGCCGACTACTGCGTGATCGTGACCGACAACGGCTTTGACGCCCTCTTTGCCGCCAATCGCATTGCCGCCTCGGTGCGGGAGAAGGCCAAAACCCGCAAGCTGCGGCTGGCCGGGTTGATCGGCAATCGCACCAGCAAGCGGGATCTCATCGACCAATACGTCTCGGCAGTGCCCATGCCCGTGCTCGAGGTGTTGCCACTGGTCGAGGACATTCGCATCTCGCGGGTGAAGGGCAAAACCCTCTTCGAGATGGCAGAGACGGATCCCAGCCTGGAGCCCGTCTGTCAGTACTACCTGAACATCGCCGACGAGCTGCTGGCCCGCCCGGAGGGGATCGTGCCCCGGCCTGCCGAGGATCGGGAGCTGTTTGCCCTGCTTTCGGACTTTTACAAAACCCCCGTGCGGGAGCCGGCGCTGGTGTAAGGGATCCCAAGCCTGCCAGCTTGCCGGTGTGTCTAAAAGTGAAGCAATTGTTTCGAAAAACCGTCGCAAACCTTATCAATTCGTTGTCTGGCCCGCTTTCCACTCCAAGATGGATTGTGCAGGAAATCCCTCTTGAGGACATGGCAGAGGAGTTGGATATGCAAGCACAAGCGCAACCCACCGTGGTGATTACCGGAGCTTCTTCCGGCGTCGGCCTGTATGCGGCTTTGGCTTTGGCCAAGCGGGGCTGGCACGTGGTGATGGCCTGTCGGGATCTGGACAAAGGCCGGCGGATGGCCCAGCAGGTGGGGATCCCCCAGGGCAGCTACACCTTGATGCCGATCGATCTGGCCAGCCTGGCCAGTGTGCGGCAATTTGTCGAGCAATTTCGCCAGTCGGGCCGCTCTCTGGATGCCCTGGTGTGCAACGCCGCCATCTACATGCCCTTGCTCAAGCAGCCCCTGCGCAGCCCGGAGGGCTATGAGCTGACCATGGCCACCAACCACCTGGGGCACTTCTTGCTCTGCCATTTGATGCTGGAGGATCTGAAGCGCTCCACTTACCCGGATCGGCGGCTGGTGATCTTGGGCACCGTCACCCACAACCCCAAGGAGCTGGGGGGCAAGATCCCGCCCCAACCCCACCTGGGGGATCTGCGGGGTTTTGCCCAGGGTTTCAAGGAGCCGATCAGCATGGCCGATGGCGGCAAGTTCGATCCCGTCAAGGCCTACAAAGACAGCAAAGTCTGCAACATCCTCACCATGCGGGAGCTGCACCGCCGCTTCCACGAGAGCACCGGCATCACCTTCCTCTCCCTCTACCCCGGCTGCGTGGCGGAAACAGGCCTCTTCCGCCATCACTATCCCCTGTTCCAAAAGCTCTTCCCCTGGTTTCAAAAAAACATCACCGGTGGCTATGTCTCCCAGGAGCTGGCCGGCGAGCGGGTGGCCCAGGTGGTGGCGGATCCCGAGTTTCGCCAGTCAGGGTTCTACTGGAGCTGGGGCAACCGGCAACGCAAGAATGCCAAGCCCTTTAACCAAGAAGTCTCGGACGAAGCAGGGGACGAGGCCAAGGCCAAGCTGCTCTGGGATCTGAGCGAAAAATTGGTGGGCGTGCCCCAGTTGGTCGCCCTCTAGCTTGACAAACCCTTTTCTAGGAGCCGACGATGACTGCTGCTGTGGATACTTCCAATACCCTCCACTTTCAATGCGAGACCGGCAACTACCACACCTTCTGCCCGATTAGTTGCGTGGCCTGGCTCTACCCCAAAATCGAAGACAGCTTCTTTTTGGTGATCGGCACCAAAACCTGTGGCTACTTTTTGCAAAATGCCATGGGGGTGATGATCTTCGCCGAGCCGCGCTATGCCATGGCCGAGCTGGAAGAGGGAGATATCAGCGCCAAGCTCAACGACTACGAGGAGCTGAAGCGGCTGTGCCTGCAAATCCAGCGGGATCGCAACCCCAGCGTCATCGTCTGGATCGGCACCTGCACCACCGAGATCATCAAAATGGATCTGGAGGGCCTGGCACAGAAGCTAGAGGCCGAGATCGGGATCCCGATTGTGGTGGCGCGGGCCAACGGCCTCGACTACGCTTTTACCCAGGGGGAAGACACGGTGTTGGCTTCCATGGCCCAGCGCTGCCCGGAGCAGGTGCAGGAAGAGGAGCGGGAGACGCGGGGCGGCCTGCAGGCCCTTTTCTACGGGCTGCGCTCCGGCAAAAAGAAAGAGGAAGAGGGCTTCCACCCCCACCCGCCGCTGGTCATCTTCGGCTCCGTGCCGGATCCGGTGGTTACCCAACTCACTCTGGAGCTGAAAAAATACGGGATCCGCGTCTCCGGCTGGCTGCCGGCCAAGCGCTACGGGGAGCTGCCGGCCATCGAGCCGGGCACCCATGTGGTGGGGGTGAATCCTTTCCTCAGCCGCACCGCCACCACGCTGGTGCGCCGCAAAAAGGCCAAGCTCATCCCTGCTCCTTTTCCCATCGGGCCAGATGGCACCCGCGCCTGGATCGAAGCCATTGCCCGCGAGCTGGGGATCCCGACTCCAGGCCTGGCAGAGCGGGAAGCGGAAGTGTGGCGCCACCCCCAAGTTCAAGAGTACCTGGGCCTGCTGCGGGGCAAGAGCGTCTTCTTCATGGGGGATAACCTGCTGGAGGTCTGCCTGGCCCGCTTCCTGGTGCGCTGCGGCATGACGGTGCAGGAAATCGGGATCCCTTACCTCGACAAGCGCTACCAAGCCGCCGAGCTGGCCCTCTTGGAGCGCACCTGCGAGGAGATGGGGGTGCCCAAGCCCACCCTGGTGGAGAAGCCGGATAACTACCACCAACTGCAGCGCATCAAAGCCCTGCAGCCGGATCTGGTGATCACGGGCATGGCCCACGCCAACCCCCTCGAGGCCCGCGGCATCACCACCAAATGGTCGGTGGAGTTTACCTTTGCCCCGATCCACGGCTTCGGCAACACCCAGGCGCTGCTGGAGTTGGTCACCCGCCCGCTGCGGCGCAACGCCGCCCTCAAAGGCTTGGGCTGGGAACAGTTGGTACGCGAAGAAGCTTCTGTCTAGCCCTCTGGCTCCTCGTTGTCGAAGAGCAAGCCGTCCAGGTGATCCGGAAGTTGCTGCCGGTCGATCCAGACCATGCCCGCCAAAATCGCCTCGGCCTCATTTTGGAAGTAGCCGTAGGCTTTGGCAGCAGGCTCCACTGAGCCATCCTGACGTAGCCGCTGGCAGCAAAAGATAAACCCCTTGTCGGTAGTTTGGGTGGTGATGCGCCAGTTGCGGTGGATGTGCTCGGCCATGGTCGGGGATCCCAATGCAGCAAGGGAGCTCCCTCACCCCCAACCCCTCTCTCAAGGGGAGAGGGGAGAAAAACCCTAGAGCGTGCGCAGCACCTCTCGCGCTGCCTCTAGGGTTCTCTCCACATCGGCCTCGGTGTGGGCCAGGGAAGTGAAGCCGGCCTCAAATTGCGAGGGCGCCAGATACACCCCCCGCTCCAGCATGCCGCGGTGGAAGCGGGCAAACTTCTGCAAATCCGAGCGCTTGGCCTCCTCGTAGTTGCGCACCGGGCCGGCGGTGAAGAAAAAGCCGAACATGCCGGGCAAATAGCCCCCGCACATCTCATGACCGGTCTCTTGTGCAATCTGCAGCAGCCCCGTCGCCAACTGCTCGGTAATCCGCTCCAGATACTCATAGGTACCGGGTCGGCGCAAGATGTCCAGAGTGTGGATCCCGGCCGTCATGGCCAGGGGGTTGCCGGAGAGGGTGCCCGCCTGGTACATGGGCCCCGCCGGCGCCACCATCTCCATAATCTCCCGCCGACCGCCGTAGGCCCCCACCGGCAGGCCGCCGCCGATCACCTTGCCCAGGGTGGTCAAATCGGGGATGACGCCAAACTTGGCCTGCACGCCGCCGTAGCTGATGCGAAAGCCGGTCATCACCTCGTCAAACACCAGCAGGGCGCCATACTTTTGCGTCAGCTCCCGCAAACCCTCCAAAAAGCCCGGCTGCGGCGGAATGAAGCCGGCATTGCCCACCACCGGCTCCAGGATCACGCCGGCAATGGAGTCGGGATACTGCTCAAACAGAGCCTTGACTGCCTCTAGGTCGTTGTAGGGGGCGGTCAGCGTGGCACTGGTGGCAGCCTTGGGCACCCCCGGCGAATCTGGCAGGCCCAGCGTGGCTACCCCCGAGCCGGCCTTGACCAAAAACATGTCCGCATGGCCGTGGTAGCAGCCCTCGAACTTGATCACCTTTTCCCGCCCGGTGTAGGCCCGCATCAGGCGCAGCGCCGCCATGCAGGCTTCGGTGCCGGAGTTGACAAAGCGCACCATCTCCACGCTGGGCACCGCCTCGATCACCCGCTCGGCCAGCTCGTTTTCCAAAACGCAAGGGGCGCCAAAGCTGGTGCCTTTCTCCAGGGCCCGCCGCAACGCCTCGATCACCTCGGGGTGGGCGTGGCCGACAATCGCCGGCCCCCAACTGCCGATGTAGTCGATGTACTGGTTGCCATCCACATCCCAGGCGTAGGCGCCGGCAACGCGGTCGAAGACGACGGGATCCCCGCCCACCGACTTAAAGGCACGCACCGGAGAGCTGACGCCCCCCGGCATAAGCTGCTGCGCCCGTGCAAAGATCTGCCTGGAGCGGCTGGTGTTAAACGAGCGAGTGGGGAGAGTGCTGGTCATACTGGGAGCTGTTCAACGCATCTTCTAGGCTAGCAGGCAAGGAGACCTGCTGGTGGACTGCTGCCCTCTCTTTTGGTTTTAGTTACTTGGGCTTCCTTCTGGGGGATCCACCCACCGCCCATCGGCTTTGATGAGCTCGATCAGCGCCTGGACGCCCTCCGACTCGGGCACCTTCTTCACCTCCTCCTTTCCGCGGTAGAGGGAGATGTAGCCGGGGGTTTTCCCCACATAGCCGTAGTCGGCGTCGGCCATTTCCCCCGGCCCGTTGACGATGCAGCCCATGACGGCAATGTCGAGGCCCACCAGGTGCTGGGTTGCGGCCCGCACCTTCTGCAGTACTTCCTCCAAGTTGAAGAGGGTGCGGCCACAGGAGGGGCAGGCCACATATTCCACCATGGTTTTGCGCAGGTTGAGGGCCTGCAAGATGCCGTAGGCCACCGGGATCTCTTTTTCCGGGGCTTCGGTTAGGGAAACCCGAATGGTGTCACCGATCCCCTCGGCCAGAAGCGTCCCGATCCCCACTGCCGATTTGATGCGGCCATATTCTCCATCGCCGGCCTCGGTCACCCCCAAGTGGAAGGGGTAGTTCAGGCCCAAGGCATCGAAGCGGCGGGCCGCCAGCCGGTAGGCCGCCAACATCACCTGCGGACGGGAAGCTTTGAAGGAGAGAACTACGTTGTGGAAGTCTTGCTCGGCGCAAATCTCGGCATATTCTAGGGCCGACTCCACCATGCCCTCTGGAGTGTCTCCATACATGAAGAGCATGCGCTCGGCCAGGGATCCGTGGTTGACGCCGATGCGCAGGGCTTTGTTCTGAGCTTTGAGGGTCTGCACCAGGGGGGTGAAGGTTTCGCGGATCTTATTGCGGATGGCCTCCAGTTCGGCTTGGGTGTACTCGGTGCGACCGGGCTGCGGCTTTTCCAGGACGAACAGACCCGGGTTGATGCGCACCTTGTCCACGTATTGGGCGACCTCCAGGGCGATCTTGATGCCGTTGTGGTGGACATCGGCCACCAGCGGCACCGGCTTGTAGGTTTGGATCAGCTTGCTCCGAATCGCCTCCATCGCCTTGGCATGGGCCATGCTGGGAACGGTAACCCGCACGATCTCCGAGCCCGCCTCGTGCAGACGACGGATGGCCGCCACCGCCGCATCGATGTCGAGAGTGTCTTCGTTGATCATGGACTGCACCACCACCGGGTGCTGGCTGCCGATCAACACGTTGCCTACGGCTACGGTGCGGGTAGGACGACGGGGGTAGACCGGTTCTGGGTAGGGCTGCTGAGAGGGCGCGTTGGGCCGATCTAGAGTCTGCATGGCTTGCTAAAAAAGGGCTGCTCTAGCTTGATTGTAGGCCGAAATGCCAGCAAGACCGAGGATCTCCCCGCTTGGCCCACAGCTCCGACCCCCCGGCTTTGGCTAAAAAGCGCGGCACAGGTCTAGGGGTAGAAGGCGCAAACGAGCTGACTTCTCGGACAAATGGCGCAATAAAGAAAAGTCAAGCCAATCAACTGCCCCAGGGGAGCAGGATCACTCTCGATGAAGCCGTCCTAGCCGCACAAGCCGCACAATTTGCTAGAAACTAGGGTGTCGGTACTCCCTTTGTCAAGCTGGGCAAACTCCCCTGCCATTCTTGCCAGGGGGACGGTGGCTTTGAAGCAAGCCCGCCTGCCTTGGACGGCAACAGGGTGTCAAAGCAAAACACCCTGAGTTCCAAGATGAGCCGTATGCACCTGGGAGCTCTAGAGGGAGAGAGAGCAATCCCCGGTTAGCGGTATAACCTCGGTCTCAAAGGTTTCTAGAGAAATCCCTCCGCACGAGCAGGCAGCGTTTTGGCTAGGGCCGATAAGCAGGAATTAAAATGCTCCCCTTGGGCTGGCGCGAGGGCGTCCTTTGCGGCCAAGTCTGAGGTGGAGGCAAGCCGCCCCTGAAAACGGCACTCAAGGGCCTAGGGGAACTGTCTACAGGGAAAGAGGCAACTGCCGGCGCTGAGGGTGCTCTTGGAGCCGCTCAGCATCTGTCCTAGCGGAGAAGACAGGGCTTCAGCCATCCGATTCCGTGGGCTGATCCCTGAGGAGGTGGCTGCGAATAAAGTCTTTGGGCGTCACGCTTTCCACAAACTTATGGAAGGCCTCCCGCTCTGCCTCGTCGGCATCTTGGTTCATCGGGATCGAAGCTTCCGCAATCACCTCTTCTACGGTCCAGATGGGGGCATGGGCCCGCAAGGCAAGGGCAATGGCATCGCTGGGGCGGCAGTCGATCTCCTGCTTTTTATCGCCGCAGACTGTAACAAGCACTGCATAGAAGGTGTTGTCCAGCAGCGCGTGGATGATAACCCGCTCCAGCTTGATCCCCCAAGCTTTCCAGGAGTTCAGAATAAGGTCGTGGGTCATGGGGCGGAGGGGCTTTTGGTCGTCCAGCGCCTGCAGAATGGCGTTGGCCTCCGCTCTTCCTACCCAGATGGGTAGGGCACGCCGCTCATGGGTATCGCGCAAGATGACAATGGGAGCCTGGTTGACAGCGTCGACCGCGATCCCAGCCACATGCATCTCGATCATGAGCACTCGCCTCCAGCCTTCAGACCTCGATCGTATCCACTGGTAGCAAACTTTGGCAACACAGCATGGGCTCGGTTCGTACATCACTTGAAGTAGCCCTCATCGGTGGCACCAGCGAAAGCCGCAGCTTGGCCCACGTCCTCAGCCATGAGGGGATCCCTTGGATAGCCACCGTCACCACCGAGGGCGGAAGAAGGCTGTATCGGGATCTGCCCGGCCAGGTGGTGGTGACGCGATTTTCGCCGCCATCTTTGGCACAATTCCTACAGGAACACGGGATCCGCGTGCTGGTAGATGCTTCCCATCCCTTCGCCCAGGAGATCTCGCAACTGGCCATGCAGGTGACCGCCCAACTGGGGATCCCCTACCTGCGCTACGAGCGCCCCCCGGTGGCGTTGGATCCCTGGGTACAGGTGGCGCCGGACTGGCAGGCGGTGCTCACGGATGGCGTACTGGCGGGGCGGCGGGTGCTGCTGACGGTGGGGGTGAAGGCATTGCCCCTGTTTGGGCCCTGGCAGGATCGCTGCCAACTGTGGGCGCGGGTGCTGCCGGAGTCGGTTCCCCAAGCGGTGCAAGCCGGGATCCCTGCCGAGCGGGTGATCGGAATGCGCCTGCCCCTCAGCTTTGAGCAGGAACTGCGGCTTTGGCAGAGTCTAGATCCTCAGGTAGTCATCAGCAAGGAGTCTGGAGAAGCGGGTGGGCTGGCCGTCAAGCAGGCAGTGGCCAAAACCCTGGGGATCCCGCTGTGGGTCATCCGGCGGCCACCCTTGCGCTATCCCTGGTGCAGCCAGGATTTGACAGCGGTGGTGCAGGAGTGCAAGCGCCGACTGGCCGGAGCTCACGCTCAAACAAATCAAAACGGCTCCTTGGCGGGCAGGTCAGCCTCCCGGTCTTGACGGGATCCCAGGAGTTCGAGGCGATCTACGGCAATGACGGGTCTTTGGCGATCCTCACCGGTGGATTTGTCTTTCCAGCGATCGAACTTGAGGCTGCCGGTTACCCCAATGAGGCTGCCCTTGTGTACATATTCTCCGGCCACCTCGGCGGTGCGCCCCCACAGCTCTAGGTTGAACCAATCGGGCTTGTCTTCGCCTTTGCGGAAGCGGTTCACCGCCAAGCTAAAGGTACACACCACCCTGCCCGACTCAAAGTAGCGCACCTCCGGATCCATGCCGGCTCGCCCCACCAAGGTCACCAAGTTCAGGCTCATGGGCTTTTCTCCAGACAGTCTGCAGCTTTCAGCCTTTAGTTGTAGCGCTTGCAAGGGATCCCTGTCATCTTGGCAACGACAGTCTCAGCCGATCCCGTCAGCGGGCCGTAGGCCTTGCGGATCTGAGCTGGGGGAGAGTCTTCAGGATATCTCCCGATTCTCCTGCGGGGATCTCGGTTGATCGGGAAGAAGAATCTTTGCTCTCATGGACTGGGTGGTTGCAGGGGGGGCGCTGATCGTGTTGCAAAGATTTACAATATAGCTCCAGAGCACCTGCCGGCCTAGGCCCCTGATCCCGACAGACAAATTGCCACCGGCCAGCAAGAAGGGCTCATCACTGCAAGAGGACGCATTCAGCACCAGTTCCTATGGAATTCATCTACGCATACGCCTGGTTGATCCCCGTTTATCCGTTGGTGGCGGCTTTTTTACTCGGCTTGGGCATTTTGCTGTTCAATGCCTGGACAAGGGCCAACCGCTCTCTGGCCGCCTTCTTGAGCGTGTTCGCGACGGGAACGGCGATGGTTCACGCCTTTGCCCTCTTGGCCGGCCAAGTGCAGGGCCATGAGACCGTTCTCAAAACCCTCACCTGGGCTCAGGCGGGCTCCTTCTCCCTGGACATGGGCTTTGTGGTGGATCACTTGAGCGCCATGATGCTGGTGGTGGTAACCACGGTGGCCTTTCTGGTGCAGATCTACTCCGACGGCTACATGGCCCACGACCCTGGCTATGTGCGTTTCTACGCCTACCTGAGCCTGTTTGCCTCCTCGATGCTGGGCCTGGTGGTCAGCCCCAACCTGGTGCAAATCTATGTCTTCTGGGAGCTGGTGGGGATGTGCTCCTACCTGCTGATTGGCTTTTGGTACGAGCGGCAGGCAGCGGCGGAGGCAGCCCAGAAGGCGTTTGTCGTCAACCGGGTGGGGGACTTTGGGCTGTTGCTGGGCATTTTGGGCTTCTACTGGATTTCCGGCACGTTTGGGTTCGAGGAGCTGGCTCGCAATGTGGAGCAGATGGTGGCCAACGGCGCGGTGAGCAGCAGCTTGGTTGCCCTGTTTGCGGTGTTGGTGTTCTTGGGCCCGGTGGCCAAGTCGGCCCAGTTCCCGCTGCACGTGTGGCTGCCGGATGCCATGGAAGGCCCCACGCCCATTTCGGCCCTCATCCACGCAGCCACGATGGTGGCCGCCGGGGTGTTCCTGTTGGCGCGCATGTTCCCGCTGCTGGAAGGGATCCCACCAGTCATGGACCTCATCGCCTGGACAGGGGCGGGCACGGCCTTTTTGGGGGCCAGCATTGCCATCACCCAAAACGACATCAAAAAGGGCCTGGCCTACTCCACCATTTCCCAGCTGGGCTACATGGTCATGGCCATGGGATCCGGTGCCTATGGGGCAAGCTTGTTCCACCTGATGACCCACGCCTACTTCAAGGCGCTGCTCTTCTTGGGCTCTGGCTCTGTAATTCATGGCATGGAGGCGGTGGTGGGCCACGACCCGGTCTTGGCCCAGGACATGCGCCTGATGGGAGGGCTGCGCAAGTTCATGCCCGTTACGGCCTTCACGTTTTTGATCGGCACGCTGGCCATCTGTGGGATCCCGCCCTTTGCCGGCTTTTGGTCTAAAGATGAGATTTTGGCCGCGGTTTTTGAGCGCAACCCGGCCCTCTGGGGGGTGGGCTTCCTCACGGCGGGGATCACCGCCTTCTACATGTTCCGCATCTACTTCCTCACCTTTGAAGGGGAGTTTCGCGGCACCAACCTGAAGCTGCGGCAGGAGGTGGCCGTCAGCCAAGGCCGACCGGTGCCGGCTTTTGCCTACGCGTTTGCCGGGAAAGAGGCGGCCTATGGTCCCGGAGCCATGAACATTTACGAAAAGCCCCAGCCCAGCAGCCATCCCGAAGCTGGGGGAGAGGGACACGAAGGGCATGGCCACGCTGCCGAGCCGCATGAATCTCCGGCATCGATGACGATTCCGCTGGTGGCGCTGGCCGTTCCTTCCGTGCTGATCGGCTTGGTGGGCACTCCCTTTGCCAACTTCTTCGAGGCTTTCATCCATGCGCCTGGTGAGTCTGCAGCAGAAACTGGTTGGGCCCAGGTGGCCGCCGAGTGGCAAGCGGTGCTGGCCGGCCACTTCGATTGGGCAGAGTTTCTGATCATGGCGGGCAGCTCGGTGGGCATTGGGCTGATCGGCATTGCCCTGGCGGGTCTTATCTACTGGCAAAAACGTATTGATCCCAGCACCTTCCCCCAAAGTCTGCAACCCCTGTACTACTTCTCCCTCAACAAGTGGTACATTGACGACCTCTACGAGCGGGTCTTTGTGCGGGGCACCCGCTTTGTGGCGCGGGAGGCCTTGGAGGTGGACAGCCGCATTGTGGATGGGGTGGTCAACTTGACGGGCCTGGCGACCATGGTCGGCGGCGAAGTGATGAAATATCTGGAGAACGGCAAGGCGCAGTTTTACGCTTTGATCATCTTTGCGGCGGTGGTGGTGATGGTGGTGCTTTCTGGGGTTGGGGTCTAGCCCAGGAGCTCGGTTGCTGCTGATCAAGGTTTTGCCATCAGCAGTAAACTAACCGGCTCCGACCGCCCCCCTCAATCCCCTCGTATACGGGGGGCAGGGGGGCCGGGGGGCAAGTCTTCCAAGGCAATAGGACTGTTGGTTGCCTGCGCCCTACAAACAATCGCTTTGGAGAGGCAGTGATTCACCCAAGCCTGAGAGCGTCTCTCCCTGCCAGACAGCCGCTGAGCGACCGAAGTACACGCGCCCTTGTCATTCGACTCTCCGCACAACGCCGGAGCGCACCCTGCATTGCACAGTTTCTCGGATGCCACCCCGCCACTGTCCTCAACGACCTCAAGCGAGGGCAACAGCGTTGCTGCGATGGGCTTGCGGACGGCAAAGCACTTGGCGCTCCCCCAAAAGTTACCCCTGGGGTGAAGGCTTACCTTGTCACCCTGCCTGCCGAAAACTGCATCTAGGCAGCCACGCAACTGCAAGTGCATCTCTTCACACTCACCCGACACTTGAAGCAGCTCTACGGCGCCGCTGTTGAGGCCCAGATCCTGGGGCAGTTGCGCCAGCAGCTCGACTCGGCTGCTGCAAGGGAGGAGGCGGCTCTATGCCGAAGCTGTAGCCCACCTGGCGCACAGTGTGAATGAGGCGGGGTTGGTGCGGATCGCGCTCCAGTTTCTTGCGCAGGGAGAGGATGTGGGTATCGATGGTGCGGGGGTTGGCGGTGGAATCGGGCCAAGCCCGCTCCAGCAGCTCCTGCCGCGAGAGAGGATCCCCATCGGCCTGGATCAGCACCATCAGCAAGCTAAACTCCTGCGGGGTGAGGTCGATGCCTTGGCCGGCCAGGGTGACGCGCCGCTGCACCAGGTCGATTTTCAGATCCCCATACTGCAGGAAGGTGGGGGGAAGGCTGCGCCGCAGCCGACGGGTCAGGGCCTGAATGTGAGCATCCAGAAGGGGCAGACTAAGGGGCTTGGTGAGGTAGTCGTCTGCGCCTGCCTTCAGCCAAGCGATGATGTCGGCTTCCGCTCCCTGTTGGGAGAGGAGCAAGATCAACACATCGCAATGGCGATGCGCCCACCGGCATAGTTGGAGTCCGGCACGGCTGGACAGCTCCGCATCCAAAATTAAGAGGTGGACAGGCTGCTGTTGCAGCAGGGTTTTGGCTTGGGGAATGGTCTCCGCTTCCCAAACCCGGTGCCGTGCCTGTTGCAGATGCCAACCCAGCAAGCTGCGCAGATGAGGGTTGCCTTCTGCCAGCAAGATGTGCAAAGGTTGCATGGCTACTAGGTTGGATCCCGCCCTCATCATAGACAGCGGGCCACCTTCGGACAATGTTGTTCGCCCGCTACCGGTTGGACAGCCCTCTATCCAGACCATGGCCGATTCTCCATCCCCTATCTCCGAACGTAAGCAGGATCACCTGGACATTGTTTTGCGGCAGGACGTAAACGCCAGAGGGATCCGCACCGGATTTGAGCGGTTTTTCTTCGAGCACGTGGCGCTGCCGGAGCTGCTGCTGCCCGAGATCGATCTCAGTTGCCAGTTTCTGGGAAAACGCCTGCAGGCCCCTCTGCTGATTAGCAGCATGACCGGGGGGACAGACACTGCCCGGGAGCTAAACCTGTACCTGGCGGCTGCCGCTCAAGAGCTGGGCATTGCCATGGGGGTGGGATCCCAGCGGGCAGCTTTAGAACACCCGGAGCTGGCCCAGACTTACCAGGTGCGCCCAGTGGCTCCGGATATTCTGCTTTTGGCCAACCTGGGCGCTGTGCAGCTCAACTACGGCTATGGCCTGGAGCAGGCGCGACGGGCAGTGGAGATGATCGAGGCAGATGCGCTGATTTTGCACCTCAACCCGCTGCAGGAGGCGGTTCAGCCCCAGGGGGATCCCGACTGGCGCAACCTCTATCGCCGCATCGAGCAGTTGGTGAACCAGTTGCCGGTGCCGGTGCTGGTCAAGGAAGTGGGCAATGGCCTCAGCGCCCAAGTAGCCCGGCGGCTGGCCGAGTGTGGCGTGGCCGCCCTAGATGTGGCTGGGGCAGGGGGGACGAGCTGGAGCGAGGTGGAAGCCCATCGCCAGACCGATCCCCTCCAGAAACGCATTGCCCACAGCTTCCGGGACTGGGGGATCCCAACCGCCTTGGCCCTGCTGGAAATCCGCCGCTTCCTGCCCAACCTGCCCCTGGTGGCCAGCGGCGGCATCCGCACCGGCATCGATGCAGCCAAAGCCATCCGCTTAGGGGCCGATGTGGTCGGCATGGCCGCTCCCGCTCTCCACGCCGTCTCCCGAGGGCGGGCCCAGGCGGTGGTGGACAGCTTCCGAGCCGTGATCGAGGAGCTGAGGATCGCCGCTTTTTGCACCGGATCGGCCAACTTGGCGCAGCTACGGCAAGCGGCTTTGCGCTGGCAAGATACCTGGGATCCGCTGCCTCCTATCATGGAAAGGGGTTGAAATCAAATTCCCAACACCTGCCACAGGCTCACCTCCAACCCCAGGACGGCCGCCCCTGCCGCACTTGCTTGCAGCTCACAGGCTACGGCGTCGGGCCTCGGGGCGATAGTTCTCCGCAAGGAGACCCCCTCTTTCCCTGGCAAAAAAGTGCCTCTGGAAAGGCTTGGCAAAGGATATCTCCAGCCTCAGGCTTTGAAACGCCGTCTGCGAGGCCTGGGCGGTCTTGGGATCCCTTAGCTGGGGGCTGCCCCAGGAAGCCTTTAGGGAAAGTGCAACTGTCGGCTAATGCGCACCATAGGCCCCAGGCCCAATCGGGTCGGGTTGAGCGCCTGCATCTCAAACAGGGCCAGAATGTGGCGTACCTGCAGCTCTGGCCGGTTGGAATTTACCCCCATCGCCACCACCAGGCCACAATAGCCGCCCGTCTCGCGGCAACGCCGCTCCCAGCGCCTGCGAGCTTTGGCGTGCACGGGATCGTCCTCGGGAAACTCTGCAAACAGGTGCAGGTCGCGGTTGCCCGTTTGGACAATTTCCAAGTCGTAGCGGCTGCCGGCAAAGGGATCCACCCCTGTGTTAAAACAAACACCCTGGGGCCCCCCTTCGCCGCGCAGGTTTTCGATCAATTGCTTGGCCTTGGGGCGGGAGGTGCGCACGATCACCACCGGCAGCCCTTCACCCCTTGGCACCAGCTTACTCTGGGGGAGAGGATGCCATTGCCCTGTGCGGCGCAGCGCCTCTACGGTGGCCCAGGGCAGCACGCCCAGGCTAAGCTGCGCACCCTCAGGCACCAGATCATCTCGCAGCAGGGTTTGGGTGTGCTCTTCTTCGTCTCCTTCTAGCTCCAGAAGTTCTACAGCCAAGTCGGGCAAGGTGCGCACTTGCACCGAGAGGGTTTCCCCTGGGGCCTGGGGGTTGGGAATGCGATACCGCCCCTGACAGGGTTGGAAATCCTCTTCCAGCTTGCGGCGGTACTGCTTCAAAAAACGATGCAAGGCCTCCAAAGCCACCGCCACAGCCGCCGCCTCATCTTCCTGCAAAACAACGCGCAGGCCCTCGAGAGGGTGGATGGTGCCGAAGTTCGGCTCGATTTCTTCGGGATCCAGATCGGCCAAGTCCAGGTCTGATAGCTCGTTGAGTTCGGGATTGCGAGCTTGAAAGGTGAGATAGAGACAATCTTGCCTGAGGAAGGCTTCCTCCATCTCCTCGGAAGTCTCTGGTTGGCCCGCGTCCTGGCGAAACCGTTTGAGGGAGTGCAGCGAGCGATAAAAAAGAACCCCGTACTCCATCCCCAGCCGCCCCATGACCGAGACGTAGAGGGTTTCAATATCCCAGCGATTTAGCTCAATCGCCAAGATTTGGTGATCCTCTAGATAGTCCCAGGGGGCATCTTGCCAGAGGGTGAGGGCTTTGCCGGCCAGCAGCTTCGCGTAGTTCTCCGGCAGCGGCGGCGGGATCCCCTCACTGGCCTCTGCAAAGCTCTGCAGGATCTCGTCGATTAGCGGCAATTCCGGCTGGCATTCCACTTTGATGTCCAGCTCGTGCAAAATGCCGCGCAGGAAAAACTGCACCTCCCGATCCCGCACGACGACCTTTTGCGGACGAGCCGGCAAGGCAGCATTGGGCCGCTCCATAGCCATGATCAAGGTTCGCACCATCGGCTCCAAGCCGGAGCCAGCAGGCACCACCTCCATGGCCCGCACCACGCCCTGAACGCCATCCACCCATAAAATGCACTCCCCCTCAGCCAAGCCGGCGGAGATCTGGGATCCCAGGGCTAGCGAACCTGGTAGGCGGTGGCAATCCCCTTCCCATACCGAGGACACCTGGGGCAGCTTTTGCAATCGACGAACTGTAGCGGCTGGCAGACCCGACATAGACATCTAGAGCAAACAAAGGAACAAATTGGCAGATACCCTGCGCGGGGATCTGAGGGGGTGAGGATGAAGGATCCCCCTGAAGTCAATCTAACCAAACTGCCAGAGTCAAAGCTGAGTGACTGAGCCGCCTGCCAAGCTGATGGTCAGACTCGAACTGACGACCGCTCGATTACAAGTCGAGTGCTCTACCAACTGAGCTACATCAGCAATTTAGCTCTACCGATTCTAGCATTCTCTCTTGGGAAGTTGTCCCCCAGCCGCTGGCTTGCTTCGGGGGGCAAGAGGCGGGGGATGCTTTCTTGACCCAGAGGCCCACCCCCCTCCCAGAGGGAGAGGGGAAGGGAGCTTAGCCTCAACTTGGCAGGACAGCTACTGCTGCTCCGCTGCCGGTTGGGCAATGGGGGCCAAGTAGATCACCAAGGCTCCTGCGAGAAAGCCCAGGATGTTGCGCACCAGCGGGAGCCAATCCTGGGTGCGGGTGATCACCGGGCCGATGCCGAAGGCCCCAAACAAAATGAACCACAAGGGAGAGATAAGCAAAGCCCAACGCCAGTTAAACAGCTCCTCCGCGTGGCGGGGTTTGCCGGCAAACCCGAAGACGATCCCGCCCAAGATAGAGGTGAGCAGCGTCAGGATCCACTGCTCCTGCGGCAGTCCGGGCACCACACGGCAGCCCCCTTGGTGAAAACAGCGATCCAAAACGTCAACGGTTTCCAAAATGGCGCGCTGAGTGCCGTGCTCTCGCACGTAGAACTGGTTGCCGAAGCGAGATTGCAGCTCAATCCAAAAGGTACGCGGCAGGATCTCCCGCACCGCGTCTCCCACGTTAAAGGCCAGCAAGTTGCCTCCCCTGGGATCGGCCACCATCAAAACGCTGCGCTCGTTCAGGCCCCAGTACTCTTTCACTTGGCGGCCTGGGGTTTGGTCAAACTGGGTCAGCACCCGCAGCTTCCAGCCCGTTTCTTCCTCCAACCGGTTCAGATGCTCGGCCAGTTGTGCTTCCTGATTGCTGGTCAACTGATCCGCCAAATCCAAAACCGGCACCGGCGGCTGCGGCAACTCCATCTCCACCACTGGCAAAGCAGGCTGGGCCCAGAGCGGGGATCCCCCACCTAGCCAAATCCACAGCCCCAGGCAAAAGCTTGCCCCGACGCGCAGTATCCGTTGCCATCCGATGCTCATGCTGGTTCCTCTCTTGGCTGTGATGACGAGATACTGAGAACTGGTATTAAGAAGTATTTCAAGTTCTTACAGATCCATCATGCATCGGGACAAATCGTTTGGCCAGAGGGATCCCTTTTTCTGGGTTTTCTGAGTGGCCCCCGAAAAAGTTGGCAACAGGAACAGGCTCGTGACGCAGCGTGCTGATTTTCTGGTCAATTGCCCATCCAGAGGGCATACTGGTGGCAACAATTTTGGATCCCGAGGGCGTGCATGATGAACTTCAGACGCTGGTTGGGTCTCTGCTGCGCTGGCCTGATGGCACTGCTGCTGACGGCCTGCGGCAAGGGATCCACCCCCTACGACAGCATCGTGGTCAACTTTGTCAACACGGCCACTCCCACTGAGATCGCTGCTCTTGCCAAAGCCTACAATTTGCCGCTGCGACCCAGCAGCAACAGCGCTTTTGCCCGCCAGGAGGCTATCTACCTGTTCGATGTGGATGCGGAACATCCAGGAGCCACACGGCGGCTCATCAAACGGCTCTCGCGGGAAGCCCTGGTCGAGTATGCCCACCCCAATTACCAATTTCAGGCGGCTTTTGTGCCCGACGATCCCCTCTATCCCCAGCAATGGAACCTGCGAGCCATCCGCATGCCGGAAGCCTGGGACATTTCCCAGGGAGAAGGGGTGACGGTAGCCGTGGTGGACACCGGGGTGACGCGGGTGCCGGATCTGGCCCAAACGCAATTTGTGCAGGGCTACGACTTCGTGGACGACGATGAGGATCCCACCGACCTCAACGGCCATGGCACTCATGTGGCCGGCACCATCGCCCAATCCACCAACAACACCCTAGGCGTGGCCGGGGTTGCCTTCAAGGCCAAGATCATGCCGGTGCGGGTGCTGGATGCCAATGGTTTTGGATCCCTGTCAGACGTGGTGGAAGGGATCCGCTATGCTGCCGACCACGGCGCCACGATCATCAACCTCAGCCTGGGTAGCCGCGCTTCGGCCCGACTGATGGAGGAGGCCGTAGCCTATGCCCACAGCAAAGGGGTGACGATCATCGCCGCCGCCGGCAACGAAAACTCAAGCCAGGTGAGCTACCCGGCCCGCTACCCGCATGTCATCGCCGTCTCGGCCACCGGGCCCGATGGCAGCAAAGCCCCCTACTCCAACTATGGGGTTGGGGTAGATATCGCCGCTCCCGGCGGGGCCAAGACTCCCGAGCATCCTGAGCACGGCATTCTGCAGCAGACCATCAACCGACGCAACCCCAACGAGCCGGTCTTTGCCTACTTCCAAGGCACCAGCATGGCCACTCCCCACGTGGCCGGCGTAGCAGCGCTGATCCAGGCTCAGGGCATCAAAGATCCGGACAAGGTGGAAGAGGTGCTGAAGATGTCGGCCACCCCGGTGCCCGGCGACAAGCAGAACTTCTACGGCGCCGGTCGTCTGGATGCTGCCAAGGCGCTGGCCAGGGCCACCGGTCAGCAAGAGGAGAACCCCCTGCTGCTGTGGCTGAAGGACTTCCTGCAATACCTGAACAACAACGGCTACCTCAACCCTCGCTTCTGGTTTGACGGCGGCCCGATTGCCCTGGTGCCCAAGCTGCTGATGGTGGTGGGCGGCTACATCATCCTGGTGCTGATCCGCTGGTGGCTGGCTCCCAAGCCCATGCTGGCAACGGCGCCCCTCCTGGGAGGGATCCTGCTGGGCAGCGCCGGCCTCTTCCCGCTGCAGGGCCTGGCCATTGTGGGTGCCCCTCGCTGGCCCTTCCAATTGGCGGGGAGCTCCCTGCCGGAGCTGGGCACGGCCTTAGCCCAGACCAATGCCTTGAACCCCTTGTTTGCCAGCGTGTTGATCCCAGGGCTGTTGATGGTGCTGCTCCTGGGACATCGGCGCTGGCGTTGGGCGGTTGTCGGCCTCTCCATCGGCATGGCCTCCCATCTGCTTCTAGCTGGATCCCTGTTCTATGAGGGGGTACTATGGCTTGGATCCTCTGCTTGGCTGGGGCGCTCCTTCTTGCTTCTCAATGGTTTGCTCTGCCTGGGCCTGGCCTATTTGGGGGCGCAAGCCATCCTGGATTCCCAGCCCAGCAGCACCGGTTTAGCGCTGAGGAAGTGATGCAAGAATACAGCGGTACCATCGAGTTCCTGGATATCGAAGGGGGGGTGTGGGTGCTGACGCTCCCTTCCGGCCAGCACTACGCCCTCTTCCGCGCCCCCAAAGAGCTCTTACAAGAGGGGTTGGAAGTCACCATCCAGGGACAGCTCAAAGAAGATATGGTGACGGTGGCTCAGGTGGGGCCGGTCTTGGAGGTGAAGAGCTTCCGGACGCAGCCCTAGCTAACCCGATAAACAGCCTGGGATCCCCGCCTGGGGATCCCGATTTTTTTAGAGAGCTTGCTACGGCTGCAAGGCAGCACCCGCCTTGATTGAAAGCTTGACTAAAACTCGAACCGTTGCATCCCTGCCGTTACCGGATCGAAACCGGCGGGGAAGCAGGTGTTGTGGTTGTACTGGGCTCCGCTTAAATTGGCTCCCTCCAAACAGGCTCCCTCCAGGTCGGCATAGCGCAGATCGGCACAGCGCAAGTCGGCATTGGCCAGATTGCTGCCGCGCAGGTTGGCATAGCGCAGGTTGGCCCCATGCAAGTCAGACCCGCGCAGGTCGGCCCGGCGCAGATCGACCCCCCGCAAGAAGGCGTACTCCAGACAAGATTGGGGAAAGTGACGCTCTCCTTGCCGGTAACGGCTGAGCAGCTCTGAGGCCCCCCGCAGCCCACATTGGGCAATGGTTTGAGTCATAATGCTTCTCCCAACTCAGACCCGATCCTTATATCTCCATCATCTCTACCCTTATTGGCCTGAATGGGTTTTGATCAAAGTTGCTTAACAAATAATTTTGGTTTTTTGGCAAGTTGTTCCCCCCAAGTCTTGCCTACAGGATCTATCCTCAGAGATAGCGGAAACTGCTCCAAACTTAGCTTTGCCAAGCAATATTTCTTAATTCTTTGTTGTGAAGGATGCTGAACAATTGGTCTTGTCTGCGGAGCCGCTCGCCCACTGCAAACTCTGCTAGGCATCTTGGTCCCAAGGGCTGGACATAATCAATCCAGCCGTCGCCTTCCCTTCTCTGCGGTTGGTCAAGCGCCCCATGGCTACAGCTTGCTAGGGCCCAGGGCCCGCTGTAAGCCACTTGCAGGAGTAGAGTCTAGTCGGCTCGAAACTGCGGAGCGAAGAAGTTCTTAATTTTTTTGTTCAAACTGTTCATCCTAGAGCACCATGCCGAAACGGAAGCGAATTGGGATCCTCACCAGCGGTGGCGATTGTGGCGGCCTCAACGCCGTCATCCGGGCGGTGGTGCGGCGGGCCCGCGACTATGACATGGAGGTTTACGGCATCAAAAACGCGACCGCAGGTCTGATGGCGCGACCGGTGGAAGCGGAGCTGCTGGACGTGAAGCGGGTTTCGGGCATTTTGCGCTATGGCGGCACCATTCTGGGTACGGTGAACAGGGGCAACCCCTTCGCCTATCCCATGCCCGATGGCAGCTTGGTGGATCGCTCGGCAGAGGTGATCACGGGTTACCACCGGCTGGGGTTGGATGCGCTCATTGGGGTGGGGGGAGATGGCAGCCTGGCCATTCTCCGGCAGCTAGCTTTGCAGGGGGATTGGAACTTTGTCGGGATCCCTAAGACCATCGACAACGATGTCGGCGCCACCGAGTATTCCGTGGGATTCAATACGGCTCTGAGCGTGGCGGTGCAGGCTCTGGATCAGCTCACCTACACGGCCATCAGCCACAGCCGCGTCATGGTCATGGAGGTGATGGGGCGGGATGCCGGTCACATTGCCCTCAGCGCTGGCATCGCCGGGGGGGCGCATGTGATCCTGATCCCGGAGATCCCCTACAAGCTGGAAAACGTCTGCAAAAGAATCCTCGACCGCAAAGAGCGGGGCAACAATTTCAGCATTGTGGTGGTGGCGGAGGCTGTTCGCACCGAGTCGGGAGAGCCGGTGACCTACACCAACAGCCTGGGGCAGTCTCTCTACGGCGGTATTGGCTATTACATCGGCAACGAGATCGCGCTGCGCACCGGCATCGAGACGCGGGTGATGGTTTTGGGCCATCTGCAGCGGGGAGGCACCCCTTCTCCTTTGGATCGTCTGCTGGGGGCAGCTTTTGGGGTGGCGGCTGTGGACTTGATCGCCCAGGGCAAGTACGACCGCATGGTGGCCTGGCAAAATCGGCGCGTGGTGGATGTGCCCCTGGCAGAGGCCATCGCCCAGTACCGGCGGGTGGAGGTGGATGGGGCTTTGATCGCCACGGCTATCGGGCTGAATACCTATGTGGGCGAGGTGGATCCGCAGCTTTTGCGCAGGTTTTCCCCCTGATCAAGCTCTGCCACCACCGATTCACCCCAGTCAGGAGTCGGGCTCTTGTGCGGTCGAAAGGGCCTTGCCCTCCCATCGGCCGACAGAGCGGCAGAAGGTTCTGGAAGAACAGCGGGATCCCATGGCCCGGCGAGCCGTCCCCAGCTATCGGGATGCGGGGTCTAGGTGCCGAGAACGGCCTGCAGAGCCCCCACATCGCAGTAGTACACCTGGTGCGGGTGGGTATATCCCTTGAGCTGAACCGCCTGCTGCGCAAAGCAGGTAGCTGCCTGTCCCAGTTGTTGCGCCAAGCAGGTATAGGTGTCGTGGCTGATGGCCAAGTCGGCGTTGAGGGTGCGGGTAACACTCTCGATGCGAAAGGCCAAATTGACCGTATCGCCCAGGGCGGTGTATTCCTGGCGGGTGTTGTTGCCCACCTGGCGCACAATGGCCGAGCCGGTGTTGACGCCCGCCCCCAGGCGCAGGGGAGAAGGCAGCGGAAACTCGCCGTTCAGTTGCTCGGTCATCTGAAACAGCTTCACCATGGCCCGCAAAACCGACTTCACGTCGAGCTCGATCCCCACTTGTTCAGCTTGTAAGGGATCCTCATTGGCCTGGGGCGCATGAAACCAGACGGCCATGATCGCGTCGCCGATGTACTTATCGACAGTGCCGCCGTACTGCTGAATGATATCTCCGCCGCGCCGGAACCAATCGCCCATCACCTGGGAGAGGAGGCGCTCGTCCAGTTGCTGGGTCAGTTGTCCGTAGCCGCGCACATCCACCACGGCCACCGAGATCAGCCAGCGGGTTTGCAAAACCAGGGTGTCCGACAGTTTGGCCGCAGGACTGGGTTCTGGGCTGGCCAGGGATCCGCTGTGGAACTCGAGCTGGGATTGTCCGAGGGTGAGGTGATCTCCATCTTGCAGCAGGGTGGGAATGCTGACGCGGCGATTGTTGACGAACGAGCCGTTGCGGCTGCCCAGATCGATGAGATAGATGCTGTTGTTGTCCAGGTATTGCAGCAGGGCATGTTGGCGGGAAACGCTGGGATCGGTCAGGACGATGGCGTTGTCTTCATCGCGGCCCAGCGTCCAAGCGGTCGCTCCGGCGAGAATGTACTTCCTCTGGCTGCCGTCCGGCTCTCTCAGGATCACATAGGGGGCGGTGGTGGCGGCAGGTTCGCCTGGGACGCTCATGGTAGAACGAGAGGTAGATGCGACCACACTCTAATACGATACTCCTCTTCTCCTCGGTTGAACTGCGGCTGGGCTGGGCTTGGCGGGGGGCTGGGCCTGCCAGTATCATTTTGTGTAGATACATTAAGGCCATATGGTGGATCCCTCCCATCCCATTCCTGCTGAGCAACAGCCGCTGCGGCAGTATGCAGAGCTGAGGGAGTCTTTTCCTTTTTCCTGGCCCGCTTTGGAGTGGATCCCCTATCTCAAGCGAATCTTCGCTGTTTGGGGGGTGGTCGTGCTGGCGGTTTCGCCGCTGGTCTGGGGCAGCTTTGCCGGGGATTGGGGCCACTTCGTCTCTGGGTCTGTGCTGGGGGCCAATGCCTTGCTCAGCCTGGTGTTGCTCCACCTCTACTTGGGATGGGCCTATGTGCGGCGGCGCTTGGTGCAGGCGCGGATCCCCTATGAAGAAAGTGGCTGGTACGATGGGGCGATCTACGCGAAATCGGACGAGGAGCTGGCGCAGCATCGGCTGATCGTCCACTATCAAATCGACCCTGTGTTGCAGCGCCTGCGACGTAGCTTGTGGGCTGTGGCCGGCCTGAGCGGGCTGATGGCTTTGCTTTGGCCCCTCTGGTAGAGATTGTCGGGCGGTGGTTAATCAGCTGTTGTTCGGGATCCCAAGCGGTGCACGTAACTTCTGACCTGGCTCAAACCTTGCGACCCACCGCCGTTGCCATCGGGAACTTCGATGGCTTGCACCTGGGCCATCAGAAAGTGCTGCAGCCCATTCGCGACTCCCTGCAGGGGGTGCGCACGGTTCTCACCTTTCATCCTCACCCCCAAGAAGTATTGACGGGGCGCAGGCAACTGTTGCTCACTCCCCCTGCCGAAAAGCTGGCTCTGCTGGCGCAGATGGGTTTTGAGCAGGTGGTGTTGCTCCCCTTCACTCCTGCCTTTGCCCGCCAGCCGCCCCAAGAGTTTATCCAAACAGTACTGGAACAGGGCTTGCGCGTTCGCCATCTCAGCGTCGGCTGGGATTTCTGCTTTGGCCACCGTCGCTCGGGCAATGCCCAAACTCTCCAGGCTTGGGGATCCGAGCGCTGCATTCCGGTGGAGGTGATCCCGGAGGCGCAACTGAAGGGGGAGCGGGTGAGCAGCTCTCGCATTCGCGCTGCCCTGGCTACGGGGGAGGTGGCGGCGGCAACGGAGCTCTTGGGCCGTCCCTACCGGCTGATCGGAGAGGTGGTGCCAGGGGATCGGCGAGGCCGAGAGCTGGGTTTTCCCACCGCCAATCTGCGCCTGCCGCCGGAGAAGTTTTTGCCCCGCGACGGGGTGTACAGCGTTTGGGTGAATGTGCCTGCTGAGGCGGCAGCCCTGCCTGGGGTGATGAACATTGGCCATCGGCCCACGTTTGCCGGGCTGCAGCACACCGTTGAGGTGCATCTGCTGGATTGGACAGGCGATCTCTACGGGCAAGAGGTGCAGGTGGCGCTGCAAGGCTTTATCCGCCCAGAGCGGCGGTTTCCCAGTGTGGCAGACTTAATCCAGCAGATCCGGCAGGATTGCCAAACGGCCCGCCAACAATTGGGCTTGGCCAAGCAAGTTGGCCTAGTCTAGAGGCCCTCCCCCTCGGCCCCTCTCCCAATCCCAAAAGGAGAGGGGGGCTAGGACGGGCCAAGCAGGGATCCCCACAACAAGGCTATCGCTTCCGACCATTCCACCGTAGCTCCGTAGGTGTCCCCTGTGTGCCCTCCCAACTGGCGGTAGAGCCAATAGCCCACGGCCAGGGCTCCCAGGGCGGATCCCAGCGTCCAAAGCAGCAAAGGCCGCCAAGCCAGGAGCCCGGCCCAGCCCACCCCCCCGCTGATGGCCAGCAACAGCAGCGTGCCCGGCCACAGGGATCCCGGCAGGGAAGTGGAGTCTTTGAGGAAGCGGGCGGATCCCTGGTCGCGCAGATAGGGGTATAGGACAATGGCGAGCAACTGGCCCCAGCGCCCCCAGGCCGGCACCAAGAGCAAGAGAGGCCAGACCTGCAGGCTGCTCAGGGCAGCAAATTTCAGCAGCAACACCAGCACCAAGGCGAGCACCCCATAGGCCCCGGTGTGGCTGTCCCTCATCACCTGCAGGCGGCGGGATAGCCCGTTGACGGCTGGCCGTTCCGCGTCGGCAAAGCTTTTGGGGACGTTGACCGCCAACCCATCGGCAGTGTCAGCCACCCCATCCAGGTGCAGCCCGCCGGTTAACAGCACCCACAGAGCCACGAGCAAAGCTGCTCGCACCGGCGGCGGGAAAATCTGCAGCAAAAGCGCCGCCAGGGTGAGGATCCCGCCCAACAGCAGGCCCACCGCCGGCAGCCAGGCGGCAATGCCCTCAAACTGTAGCCCGCCCGCCCGCCCCAAAGGCAAGGCAGTGTAGAAGGTCAGGGCTGCCCAGAAGCGCCGCAATTGTTCAGGACGCTCAAAACAACGTTGATCAGCTAAGAATCATCCCGAAGGGTTCGCTCCACCACAATGGTCAGCTTGGCCACCAGAGCCCCGATCGCTCCCACAGCCGCCAACACCGGGAACAGAGCCGCCCCCAACACCCCTGCCGCCACGCCTACGCCCAGAGGGATCTCGATCAGCGTCTGCCCTTCGGCATTTTTGATCAGAATGCGGCGAACATTGGCCTCCTCGATCAGCTCGCGAATTTTGGCCAACAGCTCGTCCCCGCTGATCTTAAACTCCTCCACGTGGTACTCCACCTGGGCCGGAGGTACATCCTTGGCCTCTATGTCGGCCTTCTCAGGAAAGTTGGGATCCGGCGTCTCATTGGGGTTCATGCTGAAGAGGCTCCACACGTCGGTTGGCAGCGGCAACTGAGTCCATCCTAAGACCGGATCCTAGCGGATGTACTCTTTCAACACACTGTTGCGATTGGGGTGGCGCAGCTTGCGCAGCGCCTTGGCCTCGATCTGCCGGATCCGCTCGCGGGTCACATTGAAGATCTGGCCGATCTCCTCCAGGGTTTTCATGCGGCCATCGTCTAGGCCGTAGCGCAGCTTCAACACATCCCGCTCGCGGGGGGTAAGAGTTTCCAGCACGCTTTCCAGATCCTCTCGGAGCAAAACCTTGGCCACCCGCTCCTCAGGGGTTTCCCCTTCCGACTCGATGAAGTCGCCCAGCCGCGAATCCTCTTCTTTACCGATGGGAGTCTCCAGAGAGATGGGAAGCTGAGCCGACTTGGCGATGAAGCGCAACTTCTCGATGGTAATCTCCATGCGGGTGGCGATCTCCTCTTCGGTCGGCCTGCGGCCCAGCTCCTGAGAAAGCTGCTTGGTGACCTTCTTGATGCGGGAGATGGTCTCGTAAAGGTGAACCGGCAGGCGAATGGTGCGCGATTGGTCGGCAATGGCGCGGGTGATGGCCTGGCGAATCCACCAAGTGGCATAGGTGGAAAACTTGTAGCCCTTCTCGTGGTCAAACTTTTCCGCTGCCCGGATCAGACCTAGGGATCCCTCTTGGATGAGATCCTGAAACGACAGGCCTCGGTTCATGTATTTCTTGGCAATGGAGACCACCAGCCGCAGATTGGACTGCACCATCTTTTCTTTGGCCCGTCGCCCCCGATGCAAGCGCCGCCGGAATTCGGGCAGGGACATCTTCACTTCTTCTGCCCACAGCGTCTCCGGTACCTCCTCTGGGTCGGACCAGAGGCCCATACGCTGGAAAACGGCCTCGCGAGCCCGCTCTAGCTCCAGCAGGTCGGCAATTTTGCGGGCTAGCTCAATTTCTTCATCTGCCCGCAACAGGCGGATACGCCCGATTTCCTGCAAATAGACGCGGATGGAGTCATCGGTGTAGGGTTTTTTCTTGCTGGCCGCTTTGCGCTTGGAACGGCCCTTGGCAGCGGCGGCAGCAGCATCGGCATCCTCCTCGAGGGACTTTTCGTCGTCCTCATCATCCTCATCAAAAGCATCAGTGTCACTGGCATCCAGTTCCGTCTCGAGGGGATCCACCTCATTGTCCGCATCCAGAGGGATGGAGGATGAACTTTCCAGATCCGGTTCGAGAAGAGCCGTATGACCAGACTGCACCAATTCCTTTGCTTGAGCCATGCTGAGTTCCTCGTAACTTTAATCACAGACAACTGGAGGAGACTAAGGGGTTCTAGGCCCTGAAATGAGGGAAGCAGGTTCCAACTTTGCTGCGGCCCCTGACGCCAGATGGAGGGAGTCAAGTTCCGCAGACCCAAACCCCACTTGCGCCGGGCAAGCTCGCCCGCTTCTAGGCAACCGATCGCTCAGGCCAATCTCGAAGCAGATATCGCTCATAGGGTTTAACCGAACTGGCGCAAAACCCGTTTTGATGGGTAAAACCTCCTGAGATCTCGAAAGGCAAGTCTTTGGCTTTGCCTATCCCCTGGCACAATCCAGGCCACTTACTGAGAGGGCAGGATATTCAGCACCTCAATCACCCCAACCTATAAGGAGAAGAGCGCATTGCAGCCGCCAGCAAGCGACCTTGAGGAAGATCCCTGCAGGCAACTGTAGCCGTTCACACCAAAATGTCTTCCCTAAATTAGCCCGCCCTTGGGGAAACAGCAACGGGGCAGACGAAGAAAATCTTAACTTCACCCCACCCCGTCCCGGCTCTGAGATCCTGGTCTAGGGGATCCCTGGGTTGGCCTAGTCCGGGGAAGTGGCTCAATGCTACCTTAAATCAGACTACCTTAAAAGGAAAGGATCCCTGCCAGCGCCGCACCGCCTATGACCCATCCCTTCCTGCAGCATCTCCAGGAACGTGTGATCGTCTTCGACGGGGCAATGGGATCCTCTCTGCAAGCCCAGAACCTGACGGCAGCGGATTTTGGCGGGCCGGAGCTAGAAGGCTGCAACGAGATCCTGGTGCTGAGCAAGCCGGAGGCGGTGGAGCGGGTACACCGGGGCTTTCTGGAGGTGGGGGCCGATGTCATCGAGACCGATACTTTTGGCGCCACCTCGATCGTCTTGGCCGAGTACGGGATCGCGGAAAAAGCCTACGAGCTGAACGTGGCGGCAGCGCGCCTGGCCAAGCGGCTGGCGGCGGAGTTTTCGACGCCGGAAAAGCCTCGCTTTGTGGCCGGCTCCATCGGCCCCACCACCAAGCTGCCCACCCTAGGGCACATCGGTTTTGACGAGATGCGGGCCAGCTACGCCGAGCAGGTGCGGGGCCTGATCGACGGGGGGGTGGATCTCCTCATCATCGAGACCTGTCAAGATATCCTGCAGACCAAGGCGGCGCTGGTGGCCGTGCAGCAGGAGTTTGCCCGGCGCGGGATCCGCCTGCCGCTGGTGGTGTCTCTGACCTTTGAGGTGCAGGGGACGATGCTGGTGGGCACGGAGATCGGGGCGGCGCTGGCCATCCTGGAGCCCTACCCCATCGATGTGCTGGGCCTCAACTGCGCCACCGGGCCGGACAAGATGGCTGAGCACATCCGCTACCTCTCCCGCCATTCTCCCTTTCCCATCTCCTGCATCCCCAACGCCGGCCTGCCGGAAAACATCGGCGGCAAGGCCCACTACAAGCTCACGCCGGAGCAGTTGCGCTTCCACCTGGAGCACTTTGTGCGGGATCTGGGGGTGGCGGTGGTGGGGGGCTGCTGCGGCACCCGCCCGGATCACATCGCCGCTTTGGTGCAGGCTGTGCGGGGGCTGCGGCCCAAACGCCGCTCCGTCGAGCGCATCCAGGCTGCCGCTTCCATCTATGCCCCTCAGCCCTACCTGCAGGAGAACTCTTTTTTGATCATCGGCGAGCGGCTCAACGCCAGCGGCTCCAAGAAGATGCGGGAGCTGCTGAATGCCGAAGATTGGGACGGCCTGGTGGCCCTGGCGCGGGAGCAGGTGCGGGAGGGATCCCACATCTTGGATGTCAACGTGGACTATGTGGGCCGGGACGGGGTGCGGGATATGCGGGAGCTGGTCTCGCGGCTGGTGACCCAGATACCCATTCCCCTGATGCTGGATTCCACCGACTGGCAGAAGATGGAGGCCGGCCTCAAGGTGGCCGGGGGCAAGTGCCTGCTCAACTCCACCAACTACGAGGATGGGGAAGAGCGCTTCTTCAAGGTGCTGGAGCTGGCCAAGACCTACGGCGCGGGGGTGGTCATCGGCACCATCGACGAGGAAGGCATGGCCCGCACCGCCGAGAAGAAGTTCCAGATTGCCGAGCGGGCCTATCGCCAGGCCGTTGAGTACGGGATCCCGCCCTACGAGATTTTCTTTGACCCGCTGGCTTTGCCCATCTCCACCGGCATCGAGGAAGACCGGGCCAACGGGGCGGCTACCCTGGAGGCCATCCGCCGCATCCGCCAGGCTTTTCCTGAGGCCCACATTCTCTTGGGCATCTCCAACATCTCCTTTGGGCTCTCGCCGGCAGCCCGCGTGGTCTTGAACTCGGTGTTTTTGCACGAGTGCCGCCAGGCCGGCCTGGATGCCGCCATCGTCAGCGCCGCCAAGATCCTGCCCCTGAGCAAGATCCCGGAAGAACAGCAGCAGGTGTGCCGGGATCTGATCTGGGATCGGCGCCAGTTCAACGCTGAGGGCATCTGCACCTACGATCCCCTGGCGCGGCTGACGGAGCTGTTTGCGGGGGTTTCCGGGCAGGAGCTGCGGGCGACCGGATCCCTGGCCAAACTGCCCTTGGAGGAGCGGCTGCGGCGGCACATCATCGACGGCGAGCGCATCGGCCTGGAGGAGACCCTGGCAGAGGCGCTGCAGAAATACCCCCCCCTGGAGATCATCAACACCTTTTTGCTAGACGGCATGAAGGAGGTGGGGGAGCTTTTTGGCGCCGGCAAAATGCAACTGCCGTTTGTGCTGCAGTCGGCAGAAACCATGAAGGCGGCGGTGAAATACCTGGAGCCCTTCATGGAAAAAGTAGGCGGGGAGGTGTGCAAAGGCACCTTCTTGATCGCCACCGTCAAGGGGGATGTCCACGACATCGGCAAAAACCTGGTGGACATCATCCTCACCAACAACGGCTACAAGGTCATCAATTTGGGCATCAAGCAGCCGGTGGAAAACATCATCGAGGCCTACGAAAAGTACAAGCCCGACTGCATTGCCATGAGCGGCCTGTTGGTGAAATCCACCGCCTTTATGAAGGAGAATCTGGAGGTGTTTAACGAGCGGGGCATTACCGTGCCGGTGATCTTGGGAGGGGCGGCCCTCACCCGCCGCTTTGTGGAAGAAGACTGCCGCCAGACCTACAAGGGCCAAGTCATCTACGGCCGCGACGCCTTTGCCGACCTGCACTTTATGGATCGGCTGATGCAGGCCAAGGCGGCCGGGCGCTGGGATGACCGGCTGGGTTTTCTGGATAACTTCGAGCTGGGATCCCGCTCTGACAACCGCCAGAGGAGAGCTGCGGCAGCCGTGGAGGAAAGGGATCCCACCTTGCCGGCTCCAGAGGTGACCGTGGGCGCCGCTCCTGCCCCTGCTGTCTCGGCTGGCGACGGCGGGGCAGACACCCGTCGTTCCGAGGCGGTTACCCTCGATACCGAGCGGCCCATCCCCCCCTTCTGGGGATCCCAAGTTCTCGAGCCGGATCAGATCCCCTGGCCGGAGGTCTTCTTCTACATCGACAAGCAGGCCCTGGTAGCCGGCCAGTGGCAGATCCGCAAGCCCCGCGACCAGTCGGCGGAGGAGTTTGCCCAGTTTCTCGCCACCCAGGTGGAGCCGGTGATCGAGCGCTGGAAGGAGCGGATTGTTACCGAGGACTTGCTGCGCCCGCAGGTGGTTTATGGCTACTTCCCGGCGCAGGCGGAAGGGAATACGGTGATCCTCTTCGACCCGGCCAGCTTCCCCGAGCTGTTTGCTCTAGAGCCCGGCTCCACCACCTATTTGCAATTGCCCACCGTCGATCGCCCTCGGCTTTCTCCCCAGGTGCGGGAGCTGGCCCGCTTCACCTTCCCCCGCCAGAAGAGCGGCCAGCGCCTCTGCATTGCCGACTTCTTCGCCGACCGCTCCACCGGCCTGGTGGACGTCTTCCCCATGCAGGCAGTTACAGTGGGGCCAGAGGCCACGGCCTACGCCCAGCACCTCTTTGCCGAGGGCCAGTACACCGACTATCTCTATTTCCACGGCCTGGCCGTCACCCTGGCAGAGGCCTTGGCGGAGTGGTGCCATGCCCGCATCCGGCGGGAGCTGGGCTTTGGCGGCGAGGACAGCCCCGACATCCGCCAGATCCTGCACCAGGGCTACCGCGGCTCCCGCTACAGCTTCGGCTATCCCGCCTGCCCCAACATCGCCGATCAGCGAGTTTTGTTGGAGCTGCTCCAGACGGAGCGCATCGGCCTGAGGATGGACGAAAGCGACCAGTTGGATCCTGAGCAGTCCACCACCGCCATCGTCGCCTACCACCCGGCGGCCCGCTATTTCAATACTTGATCCCTCACCCCCGGCCCCTCTCCCTAGAGGAGCGGCTGAGCAGGGGAAAGCCCATCACGGCAACCAAGGTTATCGCGACGATCACGGTGGAGAGGGCGTTGATCTCCGGCGTCACCCCTCGCCGCGCCGTGCTGTAGATCAAAATGGGCAGGGTCTGGCTTTCGGGCCCGCTGGTGAAAAAGGAGATCACAAAATCGTCGATGGAGAGGGTAAAGGCCAGCAGCGCCGCGGCCAGGATCCCTGGCATGGCCAGCGGCAGTGTGACGTAGCGCAGCTTCTGCCAGGTGTTGGCGTAGAGGTCGTAGGCGGCTTCCTCCAAAGCCGGATCCAAAAGCTGCAGGCGGCTGCGCACCACGATGGCCACAAAGGCAATCTGAAAGGTGATGTGGGCAATCACCATCGTCCCCAGGCCCAGCTCAAACCAGCCGGTGTAGGCGCGCACCAACTGGTAAAACAACAGCAGGGTAATGGCCATCACAATGTCGGGGACGACCACCGGCAACAGCAGCAGTCCCTGCACAGCCTTCTGGCCGGGGAAGCGGTAGCGGTACAGCCCATAGCCCAAAAGGGATCCCAGCAGCGTGCTCACCAGGGTGCTGACTCCAGCCAAGACAAGGGTATTTTGCGTGGCCTGCCAGATCGCAGCATTGCGAAAGAGAGCCCAGTACCAATCGAAGGTAAAGCCTGTCCACACCAACCCGAAGCGGGCGCGGTTAAAGGAATAGACAGCAATGAGCAAAATCGGCAGGTAGAGAAAGCCATAGATGGCATAGCTCACTCCCCGCAGCCAGATGGGTATCTTCGCCACTCCCCTTCCTGCCCTCCCAGGGATCTGCCGGAAAAAGCGGCCGCGCTGCCAGCCTACCTCCCTCCAAGTCTATAGCTCGCTGCCTATGGCAAGATGTAGCAAAACTGTATGCTGCCTGCCGCTCCCCTCTCCCTTTGGCGGGGGGGCCGAGGCAGCCGAAATGCCGAGGGGGTTCTCTGTCTGCCGGCCTAAGAAGCTCGGCATGAGGGCGGTTTCTTAGTCTAAATCCGGGAAAGCCACCTTGCCTAAAGGGAGGAGTCGGCGTCCCTTAGTCCAGCTTTGGGCTCAAGCTCTCCAGAAACTCTCGAATCAAGGGCAGCACCTGCTCCGCATGCAGGGCAGGGATGGCGTGTCCAGCACCGGGCAGGATCTTGAGCTGGGCTCCAGGGATCCCCTCCGCATAGGCTTGGCAATGCCAGAGGGGAATGGTGTCGTCCCGCTCAGCGGCAACTACTAGGGTGGGAACCTGAATGGCATGAAGCTGACGTTCGACCGTATCGACGGCAGCTTGGGGGCGCAGGCGCTGGCGGAGAAATTGGCGGGCCACCGGCTGTTGGCGCAGGGATCCCCGCAGCCACAGCAGCCAAGCCAGTCGCTCCTCCCAACGTCCCCAACGGGCCAGGGGGATGGCGGCTCGCAGCAGCCTATCAACCCACGCGCCTTCCCGGAGCAAAAGCCGCATGTGCCGGTAGCGTTTGACAAAGCTGTCGTCGCGGATCCCGGCAGGCGCCAGTAAGACCAACCCCCGCAGGGGGTAACGAATGGCGTAGGCCGCCGCCACCCAGCCGCCAAAAGAGTGGCCCACCAACACCGGCTCAGGCAGGCGCAGCGCCTCGACAAACCCGCGCACAAACTCTACCTCCACGGCGATGTCGTAGCGCAGAGCCGGTTGGCTGGACTGACCAAACCCCAGCAAATCCAGGGCGATGCAGCGGTATCGGTCGCCCAACCCTTGCATCAGCGGCCACCAATTGGCGTGAGTGGCCATGAAGCCGTGCAAAAACAGCAGCGGCATCTCGCCTTGCCCCAGCTCCCGATAGGCGACCCAGCAGGACTCTGCTCCCGCCAGATTTAATCCCTCCAACTGCACCGTGTGCAGCGGGATCTCTTGAATGCGGGCCCTCAACTCCGCCAGACGCTGCGCCAAGGGCAGTCGTTCCAGTAGCTCTTGCTCCCTCATCAGCTCCCTAGTCGACGAATACAGCTTTTTCCACTTCTAAGGGATCCCCTCCGCTCTCTCCGAGCTGGTCGGAAAAAGCTGCCATTCAAGCGAGCAACTGTAAGTGGGGAGGGGGAGTTTTCAGCCAGTCTTGGCAGCTCAGCAGCCCCTCGCGAAAGCGGGTGGCCGCCTGCGATTGATAGCGCTCCGGGTTAAACGCCAGCCAAAGGGTGCGCCGTATCTGCAGCCCTTCCACCGCCAGCTTTTTCAGCCGCCCTTGCTCCAAGTCGGAGCCCACCGCCACCATCGACAAAAAAGCCACCCCCAAGCCAGCCTGGACGGCATTCTTGATTGCCTCAATCGAGCTGAGTTCCAGCCGTACATTTAGCTGGCCCGGGTTGATGCCGTGGCGATTCAGCACCCGGTCGATGGTCTGCCGCGTGGAAGACTGGGGATCCAGGGTAATGAAGGGCAAAGTCAACAGATCCACAAGGGCGGGAGCATCGAGGGCACAGCTGGGGGCGCCGACCAACACGTATTCGTCTTCCGCCAGAGCAATCACCTTCAAATGCCGCTGTAAGTCAAAGGGGATCTCCCCGCCGACAATGGCCAGATCCAGCCGACCCTCCACCAGCTTCTGGGCAATTCGCCGTGTGGATTGCACCAAGAGCTGCACCGAAATCTGGGGATAGCTGCGGTGATACTGCGCGATCAAAGAGGGCATGACGTAGGTGCCCACCGTTTGGCTGGCCCCCAAAACCAAGTGCCCCCCTCCCATCTCTTGCAAATTGGCCAGAGCTTGAACCGCTTCCCGGCAGAGCTTGAGGATGCGCTCGCTGTAGTGCAGCAACACCTGCCCCGCATCCGTCAGCTCCACCTTGCGCCCGCCGCGGTCAAACAACACCACTCCCAACTGTCGCTCCAGGTTCTGCACCTGCAAGCTGACCGCTGGCTGGGAGACAAACAGGCTCTCCGCAGCCCGCCGAAAACTCCCCTGCTGCGCAATCGCCTGAACGATGAGGAGCTGATCCAGGGTAAACGGCAGTTCATCCGCCATAGGGAACTCCAAATCACCCAGCGGGATCCCTTCCAACCCAGCGAACTCGGCAGCCCAGGATCGAAAGCCCGCCTGAGATCATCATATATAAGCAGGCTAAATACTAAGAAAATACAAAAGGTGAGCAATCTCGAGAGAACGGCTCGCTCCCGCCTTTTGGACGGGATCTGGGGTGGAGCGCCTCTCCCGAAGAGCCGTTGAAACTGTTTGTTGAAGTTGAGAGCCATCCCCAAGGGCCAGGCGGCTCTGGACCTGTCTTTGGCTTCCCTCTAGCGAGGGCCATAGGGCGTCCAATAGCCGCGCCCCTGTTGCCTTGCCGCATTGGCTGCCTCTTTGAGAATGACGCCGTACTTGAGGCCATTGGTTTGCGGCGACAGTAGGCCATGCCCCAAAAACAGCATTTCCTGGTTGATGAGGGTATTGGCCCGCCAAACGTAGGCAGGCAGGGTGGGGGTGGGGGCCAGAGCGGGATCCAACTCCAAGAAAACCTCGCGCCCCAGCAAAGCCGTCTGCAGGTATTGACCAGCATTGGAGATGGGCAGAGGGGTTTGCCCGCGCAGCTTCGTCCACGTAGGATTGAGCTCTGCCGGCAGAGGAGCAATCCCGATCAGTTGCACCAGCCGCAAATTCAAGTCCCCTTCGAGCTGGACAACCAGGGTGTTGTAATCGACCACCCGAATGACTTGTGCCCGTTTGAGGCTGCGTAGATCCGGACGGGCCACCAAGGTCAAGGCCCAAGCGGGCCATGCCGAGACCAGCAAGGGCAAGGCCAGCAGGCTGCTCAGCTTAATTAAACTCCGTCCCTGGGATATCAACAGAGACTTGGGACGGTGAGAGATGGGAACAGACCGCAGCGATTTCTGCATCATGGACTTCACCCGTTGCATGGCGGACTTGACGACAGGGATGGTTTGCATGCTTAACCTTTGAATTTGACGCTGCCTTTACACCGCCACCCGGCGGGCCCAATGCCGGAGCCGGCTCACTGCCGTCACTCTACAAAAAACTTGGGCAGATGGGTCAGTTCTGCAAGCTGTCTCTCGATTTCAACTTGCGGATGCGCCACCCCCTGACAACCTATAGAGTCATTTCAAAAATGAAACGGCTCGTTACGTTATTTCCTAGCTCCCCTCTCCCTCTGGGAGAGGGGACGGGGGTGAGGTTGTCCAAAGAATCTCTCAAACGCGGGGATCCAGGATGGCCGCAGGGCTCTTCTCCAGAGTCTTGGGCAGGAGGGAGTTGACCAATACGGTAACCAAGCCCAGCCGATTGCCCGCCAGGATATCCGTCCACAGGCGATCGCCCACGATGGCCACCGCCTCCACCGGCAGGTTCATTTGCGCCACAGCCCGCCGCAGAGCGCGCCGCGAGGGTTTGCCGGCGCCGTGAATGGAAGGCAGGTTCAAGCTCTCGCCGATTTGGCGAATGCGGTTGCGGTTGAGGTTGTTGCTCACCAGCCAAATCTGAAAGTGGGGGCGCAATTGCTCCAGCCAGGCGGCCACAGCCGGATCCACCTCAGCCTGGCGGATCGGCACCAGCGTGTCGTCCACGTCGAAGATGACGCCCCTCACCTGCCAGGCCAACAGATCTTCTGCCCGCAGCCGCAAGACAGTGCCGGCCACCACCACATCCGGTTGCAGGAGCTTGAACCAAGGTTTGCGTACCATCGAGAACCTTTTCAGCCACCAACTGCCAATGCTCCTGACCTTCTCATTGCGAAGTGGGCGGGGATCCCTGCCGCTCGCGGAGGATTTGCCGTTGAGCTGCCTCGTGCTCGGCTAGGGTCTTGCTGAAAACATGGGTGCCGTCGTAGCGGGCCACAAAGTAGAGGTAATCGGTCTCCTCAGGCTCCAAAACGGCTTTGAGGCTGGCCAAGCCCGGACTGGCGATGGGGCCAGGGGGCAAGCCGGGGGTGAGGTAGGTGTTGTAGGGGGAGGGGGTACGCACCTCGGCAAGGGTGAGGCGGCGATCTGGCGTCTGCTGGATGTTCAGGGCATATTCCACCGTCGGATCGGCTCCCAAGGGCATTCCCTTTTTGAGCCGGTTCAAAAAGACGCCCGCGATTAAGGCACGCTCCTCCGGCACGGCGGCCTCCCGCTCCACAATGCTGGCCAAGGTAACCCACTCATGCAAGGAGAGGGAAGTAGTGTGCTGGCGAAACAGGGGTAGGGCCACGGCGGCAAACCGCTGCAGCATGGCGTTGATGACAATCTCGGCTTTTTGCTGATCCGGCAGGGATCCCTCCACCTGTTCGACAGGAAAAAGATAGGTGTCGGGGAAGAGGTAGCCTTCCAGGGAGTTCAAGCTGGGGGGCAGCCAATCGAGGGGAGGGATCACGCGGGCCGTGGCGATGAAAACATCGGCTGCCAACCAGTTGCGCTCCGCCAAGGCCGCCGCCATCTGCTCGATCCGCCAGCCCTCCGGGATGGTCAGCCGCCGCTGCAGAATCCGGCCCTGCCGCAGTTGTCGGGCTACGGATAGCATGTCTTGGTTGGGATCCAAAGCGTAGGTACCTGCCTGAAACAGCCAGTCGCGTCCAAAGGTGCGGCTCCACAGCTCCCAGGCCAAGGCAGAGCGGATCACCCCCGCTTGGTGCAGTTGTTTCCCGATTAAACGGCTGCTGCTGCCCGGCTGGATCACCACCTGGATTGGCTCTGGGCCACCCAGCGGCTGAAGCCAGGTCTGCCAGCGCCAGTAGCCAAATCCAACGGCCAAGGCCACCAGGAAAGCTAAGCCTTGCACTAGACGGCGACCCCAGCGTTGGCGGCAGCGGGGCGGAGCACTTTGGGCGATCAGGCCTTCGGGCGAGGCGGGATCGCGGTGATCGGTCATCGCCTTCCCCTCCACATCGCGACAGCACATCCTCTGGCCAGGTTAGCGTGGCCAGAAGAGATCTTCAGGCCGTCACCGGTCAGTTAGGGCCACCCCCAGTGTAGCCTCGGCCTATCCCACTTAGGATCCGCTCTCCTGGGCCAGGCGGGCAGGGATCCCATTGCTCTTGGGAGTTGTTTGTCCAATCCAAGTGCCGATGGGCTCCCCTTGCACCACCCGGTAGATGTTGCCGGGAGTGGTCAAGTCGAAAACCACGATGGGTAGTTGATTTTCTTTGCAGAGGGCGATGGCAGTGCTGTCCATCACCCGCAGATCGCGGGTAAGCACATCCTGGTAGCTGAGGACATCGTAGCGGCGGGCCTGAGGATGGGTCTTGGGATCCGCGTCATAAACCCCGTCCACCTTGGTGGCTTTGAAGATCACCTCGGCATCGATCTCCGCCGCCCGCAAGGCCGCAGTCGTGTCGGTGGTGAAGAAGGGATTTCCAGAGCCTGCCCCAAAGATCACCACCCGCCCTTTTTCCAGGTGACGAATGGCGCGGCGACGAATGTAAGGCTCTGCCACCTCCTGCATGGCAATGGCCGTCTGCACCCGCGTCGGGATCCCGGCCCGCTCGATGGCATCTTGCAAGGTTAAGGCGTTGATGACGGTGGCCAACATCCCCACGTAGTCAGCAGAAGCTTGATCCATCCCCTGGGCAGCCGCTTCCTTGCGCCCGCGCCAGATATTGCCCCCTCCCACCACGATCGCCACCTGCACGCCCGCCCGCACCACCGAGGCTACTTCACTGGCAATGGACTGCAAGACCTCGGGGTCAATCCCGTAGGGACGTTCCCCCATCAGGGCTTCACCGCTCAGCTTCAGCAGAATACGTCGGTACTTCATGGCTATCCGCTCCAGCCCACCCCTGCCTACAATAGCAGCTTTGCTGGGCTAGCTCCGGTCAGGGTGTTGGTCAACAGAGCCTCTCGACGAACTTGCCATCACGGCTGCTGTTCTTCGCCAGCGCTGGCCTCCTGATCCCGAGGAACAGAACGGAAGCGGCGGCTATTGCGAGCACGACTTTTCTGAAACTGCTTGGCATACTCGCGGTTGCGCTCGGCTTTTTCCCGCTTCAGGTTGCGTTTTTTGGCCATGCTGGTCTTCCTGACCGGTTGTCCGGCATAAAGTGAGGCACTCAGGTGGAGTGCGAGGCGTCCTTAATCGTAACATGCTTTGCCGGAGCCATCCTGAAGGCCTCTGCTCAGCCAGCTATGGGCAGGGATCCCCAGAGCAGAGATAGGCCGATCAGGAGGAACCCCACGCCTGCCGAGGTTTTGATCCAGCGGGGGGGGATGACTCGCGCTACCCAAGCCCCCGCCCATACCCCAATGAAGCTGGTGCTGATTAGGGCAGCAGCAGCTCCGCAGAAGATCACCCCAAGATTTTGCGAGTGGGCACTGAGGAGCAGGGTGGCCAACTGGGTTTTATCGCCCATTTCGGCCAGCAAAATTGAGCCGAAGCTGACCAGAGCAGCTCGCGCCGCTGTCTGTTTCAAGAAAGAGAACATCTGACTGCTGTGCTGGCTCAACACGTTTCTCTGTAGCCACGTTGCTCTTACACAAGAGGATAGCTTGGTAGCCCCGTACTTGAGTACGCGGCGGAAAAGCCCTTGAGCCACTTTAGTTGCTTCTTTGTTATTAGTACAGAGCTTCTCCAGGAAAACAACCTACTGCGGTGCAAAACCCGCGTGGCAATAACTAACCTGGCGGAACTTAAGTCCGAAGTAAGCAGAACTTTGAGGTTATGCCTCAAAGGACTGTCTAGAGGCGTCTTGACAGCGCCTTCGCGAGTCCACTTTGGGCTGCGTAAGAATCCCCTGGGTGGGAGTGTCAAAGCCACCCTTCCCCTTCACGGGAGATGTGTAAACTACCGGGCTCCGACCGCTCCCCAACCCCCCGTATACGGGGGGAGGTAGGGGGGCTGGTTTACAGCAGCCCCCAATAATGCAATCACGTTGGCACCGTTAAAATCTGCATCCCCTTTCCAGCCACAGACCGAGTTCACACAACGAAAATGCTTCCCTTCCCGTTGCCCAATCCACAGGCACGGGTGGCAGGTCTGCGAGCTGTAGGCAGGCGGCACCACCCCAACCTGGATCCCGGCCCGCAGCGCCTTGTACTGCACAAACTGCTTCAGTTGATAGAACGCCCAACTATTCGACCGCCGCCGCTCTATCTTAACTGCGCGGCTGTCGGTTGGTGCGCTCCCTAATGCCACTCAGGTCTTCCAGGGCAATAAAACTGTGGGTGGCCTGCGCCCTCGACACAATCGCTTTGGAGATGCAGGGATTGACCCAGGTTTGCAAGCGTCTCTCCTGACCAGACAGCCGTTGCAAGAGTTGGCGGCATCTGCGCCGACTAGATCTTGTGCCCTGACTGGCTTTGCGTTGAAGTGACGCCCGCAGCCGGGAGGAGTGGTCTCTGACCTGGTTCAACGGCTGTCCATTCCAGTTGTCCTCCTCTGAGGTATGGGCAATATCTCTCCTCCCCAAGTCCACCCCCATCGCCTTGGGGGTGTCTGGCTCGACGCCAATCTGGATGTAGTGAGAACCCTCTTTGCGTTTGACCAACGTGGCCAATTTGGGATTGGTGCCGGCCAGCATCCCTCGTTGATAGTTGCCAATGGCCAACTCAAAGCGTTCCCGACCCTCTACGGTGGTCAGCGACACCGTCCAGTCGTTCTCGCGGAAGGAAAAGATGCGGGCATCGTAGGTCACGAAGCCTGCCTTGAAGGCCTTGACCGGACAGTTCTGTTGCCGGGCAACCTTACGCGACCCTGCCACCCGTCTGCATACCTGTTGTGCCAGGATAGCCCAAAGCAGGTACGAATCTCGCGCTAGCAGAGAGATTGGAGCTTGACGGCGTTGACTATCTTCTCTGGTGTGTTCTCATTCACCCAGTTCAAGGCCTGCACAAAGGCGTCCAGAGTCGCATCCAGCTTGGCGGCTTGCGACTCCGATACCTAAGGACTCCGTCCCGCTAGCGCGAACAGTTTGATAGTCAAGACTTGGGGCATGCTGTAACTATACATCAACAGACCGCATTCCTCCCGTCACTGACCGGCCCGGCCCCCGGCCCCCCAGTCCCCCCGTATACGGGGGGATACAGGGGGGCTGGGCGGGGGGATATAGGGGGGTACAGGGGAGCTCCCGCGGTTTCTAGCTGACCCGCATACCCCGAAACGAAACAGAGCGAGGGGTCTGTCTAGATTACTGCCCCTCGCCCTCCTCTACTTGTCTAAACTACACGGGCGCTCCAAGACCGGTATAGGAGCCATAGAAGAAAAGCCCAACCACCGTGACCACACCCAAACCGACAACCACAGCCACTATCCACAGAGGGATCCTTGCCTGACTAGTCATAGCAACTGGCCTCCAGAAGAAAAAGATAGGTCTAAAAAGTTGCACCCGTAGTCTGCAAAGAGAACCAAGGGCTGGCTAAGGTAAGCCTACATTGATCCCTGCAGCTTTTTCTCAACTTAAGACCAGAGACAAGTGAAGTCTCAGTTGAGAAAGTAGCTGGAAAACAACAGCCCCACCACAAACACCAGCAGCAAGCCCAAGTATAGGGAGGTGCGGTTTAGCTCTACCGGCTGGGTGTTGGGATTCTTCTCAGGTTGATCAGCCATGGGGTTCACCGTTGAATAAACTGCATTGCGGCAATAGCTCCCAAAAAGAAAACGGTTGGAATCGCCAAAGTATGCACCGCCAACCAACGAACAGTAAAAACGGGGTAGAAAACAGGCTCGTCAGGTTTGTTAACAGATTTGGTCGCCATAGTCCAGATCCTGCATCTTGGAACGCAAAATAGATTTACAAATCGCAACAACTAAAGAGTTGCCAGCCTGGCCCTGCTCTTTCCTAGCGAGTTAACTTTTCCAGTTGCTCAAGAGCGTTGAAGCGGTCGCTGACAATCGGTAACTCCTGCCGCTCTGCGGTGAAATACTCATTGGGGCGCGGGGTGCCAAAGATATCATAAGCCAAGCCGGTGCTGACAAAAAGCCAACCCGCCAAAAACAAAGCGGGAATGGTCAGGGCATGAATAACCCAGTAGCGGACGCTGGTAATAATATCGACAAAAGGTCGCTCTCCAGTGTTGCCAGCCATAAAACTCCTCCCTGCACTAGGGGCAAAAGGGCTCTTTGAGTCTATAACACAATGATAAGGAGTTGCATGCACAGCTACAAGTTACAAGACAATTGCTCAAGCTGTTTGCCGCCAAGCGAGGCCCCATCCTTGCATAGGTAAGATCTCCTAACAGCCTCTGAGTTCAACTCTAGGGCAGCGTGAGCCGGAACGCCTGGGGTAGGGGATCCCACTGCCAAAGGGCGCAATCGCGACTGACATCGAGGGCTTGAGGACACGGCGGAACTTTGAGATAAGCTGGCTCTGAGGGGATGTCAACGGAACAGGAGTAACAGCTATGCGGTGCTCGTGGCCCCTAGCCTTGGGCCTATGTTGGACGCTAGGCTGGTCAAGCCTCAGCTTGCCGGCCTGGTCGCAAGGGGTCGAGCAGCAAGCCTCGCTGGCCTGGGCCGATGCCTACGTGGCAGCGCTGGAGCGCCAGACGGACCTGGTGCTCACCCAGGAGCCGCTGTCGGCGACCTTGACTCGTCTGGAATTGGCCCAGTGGCTAACGGAGTTTTTCGGCTACGTCCCCAACCCCAACCAGGTACAAGAGATTCGGGATCTCGAGCCCAATACCCCCGACTATTGGACGGCCCAAGCGGTGCTGCAGGCGGGAGCGATGCGCCTGTACGAGGGCAACGAGTTTCGCCCGCAAGGAGATCTCACCCACCTGGAAGCCCTGGCTATTTTGGTGCGGGCCCTGCAATTGCCTGCTCCCAACCAGGACGATATTGAGCGCTGGATGGCTCTGTACACCGATGCTGCCGAGGTGCCGGAGGTGGGGCGGGCTTTTGTGGCGATGGCAGGGGAAGCAGGGCTATTGGTGAATGTGCCGGATCCGGCCCGGCTGCGGCCCAATCGGGTGCTCAGCCGAGCCGAGGGGGCGGTGCTGTTGCACCAGGCGCTGGTGTATCGCGGTCAGCTTCCGCCTTTGCCAGCTCCGGTGGCGCAGTTGCGTCCCTCTCCTGCTCCGGTGGCCAAGACTGTCCAACCCGAAATCTTGCAAACGCGGATTACCCCTGAGTCGGGAGTGGTGCCGCCAGGGGGAACTCTGACTGTTGAGGCCCAGGCCACTCCCAACGGCAGGGCCACCGTGGATATCGGCAGCTTGGTGCAGGGCTTGCCCATGCAGGAGGTGCAGCCCGGCTATTACCGCGCCGTTTACACCCTTGGCCCTCAGGACAGCGCCCTCAGTCCCGATATTCGTATCCAACTGAGCCTCAACGGACGGGAGACCCGCGTTCAGCGGCGGCTCCCTCAACTGGCCCTGGGCAATGTTGCTCCCCCGCCGGTGGAATCGGTGTTTCCGCCCCCATCCCCTCTGCCACAACCGGCCACCCCTGAGCCTGCTCCTCTGGCTCCAGTCGGCAACCGCTATCCGCGTATTGAGGCGATTCGCTTGGATCCCCAGCGCGACCTGGTGGAAGGGGATATTCTCACCATTGCCATCTGGGGGGACTCGGGGGGGATCGCCCAGTTTGATTTGGGGAATTTGGCCCTGAACCAGCCGATGCGGGAGGTGCGACCCCACCACTACGAGGGCACCTACGTGGTGGCCCCCACCCACCAAGCCAGCAACCCCGTTTTGCGAATTGTGCTCACTAAGGATGGCCTCAGCCAGGAACACCGGGAGATCTTTCCTTTTGCAATCGATGGATCTAAGGGAACCCGCTCCACCATCCAGCCGGTCTCCGCACCTGTCGCTGCTGGGCTGCCCCGGATTTTCAATGTCACCACCAACAGCACCAACCTGCGCATGGGCGAGATCCTCAAAGTTACGATGCGAGGGGATCCGGGGGGGCGGGCAGCTTTTCGCATCGTCGGGGTGACGCCGGAGGTGGAGATGCGGGAGGTGGCGCCCGGCCTCTACGAAACCCAGCAGCAACTGCCCTTCAACATGCAGCCGGTCAACAACGGCCTCGTTGAGGTGATCCTGGAGCGGGGCGGCCAAAGAGCCACCCAAACCAGCCCCTCGCCCATTACCATCGCTCCCTGAGCAAAACTTGCCGTGCAGCCTCGCGAGAACTTTATCCCGCTGGTGCAAACGGTAGCTAAAGGAATACGATCCGCTTGCCCAGCTATTGGCGTTCACCGGCAGCTTGGTAGTTACAGCCATCTCAAATGGCAATGAAACGTTTCTCTGCGTCGTTATTGCTACGCAACGCTGTCGCGGACGCGCCGGCCGTGCGGAGCACTATCCCCAACTCCCCTCTCCCTTTGGGAGAGGGGCCGGGGGTGAGGGTAGAGGGGGTCGGCGGCAAAGTGTCTTCGTCTTGTTTGAAACGACTATACGCCCCTTGGCTAGACGGCTGCCTCAAAGGGATCCGCGCTGCGCTGGATCTGGGTGGATAATTTGGGAATCACCTGCAGCTTGAACTGTTGCTCGAAGACCTTTTTCTTCTCGTTCAAGCTCCACAGCTCCAGGGCACAGTCGTCGTTGGGGTGCCTGGGATCCAAAATCAGCTCCATGCAGCGGGGGCCTTCTCCCAGAAGCTGAAAACGGCAGTGGAGAGCTTGGATGGCCTGCAGGCGGCGGCGATCCAGAGCACAGGCTATGCGCAGCAGGGGGCTGAGCTCGAGGACAACTTGGCGATCCCGCTCGTTGCTGAGGCGTTGAAAGTTCTCGTGCTTCTTCTTGGGGGGCGACTTGCGGTGGTAGCGGGCCAGGTTGGCGATCACCTCTATCTCTTCCTCGTTGAAGCCCAACAGCTCCCCGTGGCGGATCAGGTAGTAGGAGTGCTTGTGGTGGGCGGCATGGCTGATGAAGTGGCCGCAGTTGTGCAGCATGGCGGCCGCCCAGAGAAGAGCTCGCTCGCGGGAGCCCCAGGAGTGCAGGATGCCGCGGGTCTGATCGAAAAGACTGAGGGCAAACTCCGCTACCCGCTCGGCATAGGGGAGCTCCACCTGGTATTTTTCCGCCAGCTTGAGGATGCTGCGCCGCCGCACCGAGCTGTGGTAGCGCAGCCGATCTTCAATGAGCCCCTGGCCGATCATCCAATCCACGATCAGCCCTTCCCGCAGGGCCCGTTCGCAAAACTGGATCCGCTCCACCCCCAGCAGGGTCATCACCTCCTCCAAGATGACGGCCCCAGCCAGGATGATCTCCCCGCGTCTTTCCCCAAAGCCGGGCAGTTTTTGCCGTTCGGCCACGGTGAGGGAGCGCAGCTCTTTGACATAGGCCCGCAGGGCTTCCAGGCTGAACTCATACCCCTGCAGGCGAGTGGGGGCAGCGCCCAACCGACGGCGGGCATCCAACTGGGCCAGGCACTCGACGGTGCCAGAGGTGCCCACCAAAGGCAGGGATCCCTGTTGTTGTGAAGATGCGACGATCCGTTTCATCTGCTCAATGGGGGATTCCAGCATGCCGCGGATGTGCTGGCGCAGGGCTTGCAGTTCGGCAGAAGTGGGCGGATCGTGGTGCAAAAAAGCCTGGGTCAGACGCACTGCCCCTACCTTGATGCTGCGCAGAAACTCCGGCTCTTGGCCATTGCCCAAAATCAGCTCGGTGGAGCCGCCACCAATATCCACCACCGCGTGCAGCCGGTTGTGGAACTCCATCGCCGAGAGCACCCCCAGGTAGATGCGGCGGGCCTCTTCCTGCCCCGAGATTAACTCCACCCGCAGGCCCAGCTCCCGTTCAATCCGCTTCAAAAACTCCAGCCCATTGGGGGCCTCGCGCACAGCACTGGTAGCCACGGCAACAATATCCTGCACCTGAAAGCTCTCAGCAATGCGGCAAAATCGTTCCAGGGCCACTCGGGCCCGCTCCATGGCTGCAGGGGTCAGGGCACCCGTCTGGTTGCAGTATTCCCCCAGCCGGACGGTGGCTTTTTCGCGGGAGATGAGGGTGAAGCTAGGGATACGGGGATTGATGCGCACCACCACCATGTGGAGAGAGTTGCTGCCCACATCGATGGCGGCTATGACCGGAGCAACTCCAGACTCAGAAAGGGGGGCCGGTTTCGGTTCAGAGGCGGCGGCAGAGCGTTCGGCAAGGTTGGCGAGCGAAGAGACCATGAATGAATTCAGAGGTTGCGACACTTTGCGACACTTCTAGAATACTGTGTGCTTTCCCCCCTTTTTCTTGGCCGAGCTGTGGGTTTAAAGGCGACGGTCTTTCTTAAACAGAGAGTTGTCCCCGTTGGGGATCCCGGCTGTTCTGGCCTCAGACTAAGATAAAAGCACTGCAGAGTCATTTTTGTCGCCAAGCGGGTTCCGATGTCTCAACCAGCCGCATCCCCTCAACAGGCCAACAGCCCCCTCAAGCTGCTGCGTACCCACGAATCTCCCAAGCTGGAGCGCATCCGCCACACCACCTCTCACGTCCTGGCGATGGCGGTGCAAAGGCTGTTTCCCAAGGCCCAGGTAACCATCGGCCCGACGACCGACTATGGCTTTTACTACGACTTTGACCATCCCGAGCCCTTCACGCCGGAAGATCTGGAGCGCATCAAAAAAGAGATGCAGGCGATCATCAAGAAAGGCTTGCCGGTGATCCGCGAGGAGGTGAGCCGGGAGGAGGCCAGGCGCCGCATCGAGGCCCTCGGCGAACCTTACAAGCTGGAGATTTTAGATAGCATTCCCGAAGGCGAGCCGATCACCATCTACCATCTGGGGGATGAGTGGTGGGATCTCTGTGCCGGCCCCCACGTGGAAAACACGAAGGAGATCAACCCCAAAGCTTTTGACCTGCTCAGCGTGGCCGGCGCCTATTGGCGGGGGGACGAGACCAAGCCGCAGCTCCAGCGCATCTACGGCACCGCCTGGGAGACGCCGGAGGAGCTCAAGGAATACAAGCGGCGGCTGGAAGAGGCCAAGCGGCGGGATCACCGTAAGCTGGGCAAGGAGCTGGGCCTATTTATATTTGCCGATGAAGTGGGGCCGGGCCTGCCCCTTTGGACCCCCAAAGGAACTACTCTGCGCTGGGTGCTAGAGGATTTTCTCAAGCAGGAGCAGCTCAAGCGGGGCTATCTGCCGGTGGTGACGCCCCACATTGCCCGCGTGGATCTGTTCAAGATCTCCGGCCACTGGCAGAAGTACCGGGAAGACATGTTTCCCATGATGGCCGAGAGCGAGGAGGCGCGCGCCGCTGAACAGGGCTTTGTCATGAAGCCGATGAACTGTCCTTTTCACATCCAAATCTATAAATCAGAGCTGAGATCCTACCGCGATTTGCCGCTGCGCTATGCCGAGTTCGGCACCGTCTATCGCTACGAACAATCGGGGGAATTGGGGGGCTTGACCCGCGTTCGCGGCTTTACGGTGGACGACGCCCACTTGTTCGTTCGTCCCGATCAGTTGGAAGAAGAGTTTCTCAAGGTTGTCGATCTCATTCTGGTGGTTTTCGACAAGCTCAAACTCAAAGATTTTCGCGCCCGCCTCAGCTTCCGCGATCCCAAATCCGATAAATATCTGGGATCCCCGGAAGAGTGGGATATGGCCGAGAATGCCATTCGCCGCGCGGTGGAGAAGCTTTCAATGCCGCATTTTGAAGGGATCGGAGAGGCGGCTTTCTACGGGCCGAAGCTGGACTTTATCTTCCGCGACGCGCTGGATCGGGAGTGGCAGTTGGGCACGGTGCAGGTAGACTACCAAAACCCGCAGCGCTTTGACTTGTACTATGTGGCCGAGGACGGATCCCGGCAGCGGCCGGTAATGATCCACCGCGCTCCCTTTGGTTCGCTGGAGCGGCTCATCGGCATCCTCATCGAGGAATACGCGGGGGATTTTCCCTTCTGGCTGGCGCCGGAACAGGTGCGCATCTTGCCCGTTTCCGACCAATACCTGGGCTATGCCACCCAGGTGCGGGATCAGTTGCGAGAACAGGGGATCCGCGTCCACATCGATGCCGACAGCGACCGCCTGCCCAAAAAGATCCGCAACGCCGAGAAGGCCAAGGTTCCCTTCATGCTGATTGTGGGGGAAAAAGAGCAGGCAACTGGCACAGTGAGCGTGCGGCAGCGCCACGGCCAAGACCTGGGATCCCTGACGGTGGCGGAGTTCCTGGCCCAGGCACGAGCGCTGGACTAGAGATCCGGCTTCTTGTTTGGAATCTGGCTGGGATCCCTGGTGCCGGCAAATTGCTGCTGTTGGCGGCTTTGAGAACAGGTCTCTGCTGAGGCAAGCGAAGAACGGCGTTGAGAAAAGAGGTTCAAAATCTTTCAGGGAACCCAGCCGCCCGCTCTTGGGCCAGGGCTGCCCGCCGTTGCTCCAACTCTTGCGGAGAGATGCGCCCGTAGGTGACGCTCAGCTCCGCCAGCCGCTGGGCCAGCTCCGGCCGCAGCATCTCCTCGCGGTAGCGCCAGGCCCAGTTGTTCTCGGCCCTGCCGGGGAAGTTCATGCGCGCCTCTGCCCCCAGGCCCATCACATCTTGCAGGGGAATGATGGCCAGGTCGGCCACGGAAGCCAGGGCCAGGCGAATCAGATCCCAGTGGATGCCGTCGGATCCCTGGCAGCCCAGGTAGCGCAACAGGTTTTGCTTTTCCCACTCCGGGCGTTCTGGGTCATGAAACCAGCCCACCACGGTGTTGTTGTCGTGGGTGCCGGTGTAGACGACGAAGTTGCGCTCGTAGCTGTGAGGCAGATAGGGGTTATCGGGCCCCGAGCCAAAGGCAAAGAGCAGCACCTTCATGCCGGGCAGGCCAAATTGATCCCGCAGTTGCAACACCTCCGGCGTAATGTCTCCCAGATCTTCGGCGATCACCGGGATTTTCCCCAGCTTGTCGGCCAGCGCCTGAAAGAAGTCGGCCCCCGGCCCTTTTTGCCACTCGCCTTCTACCGCTGTTTCCGCAGCGCCGGGGATGGCCCAGTAGCTCTCGAAGCCGCGGAAGTGGTCGATGCGGACGCAATCCACCTGCTTGAGAATGGCCTGGATGCGCCGGATCCACCAGTCGTAGCCGCGGGCCTTGAGCACCTCCCAGTTGTAGAGGGGGTTGCCCCAGCGCTGCCCGGTGGGGCTGAAATAGTCGGGGGGCACGCCGGCTACCTGCAAGGGCCGTCCTTGTTCATCCAGGTGAAACAGCTCCCGGTTGGCCCACACATCGGCGCTGTTGGGGGCGACATAGATGGGTATGTCCCCGATGAGCTGCACTTGATGCCGGTGGGCGTACTCTCTTAGGGATCCCCACTGTTGGGCAAATAGATACTGCCAAAACATCTGCCGGGTGATGGCATCGGCATGGCGGTCACGGGCCTCTTGCAAAGCCAGGGGATCCCGTTGTGCCAAGGCTGGATCCCATTGGGTCCATTCCTGGTCGCCATACACCTCTTTGAGGGCCATGAACAGGGCGTAGTCCGGCAGCCAATCGGCCTCGGCAGCACAGTAAGCTTGAAAGGCTTCCCAGTCGGCGGCGGTGGCCTTGTCTTTGAAGGTGGCCCAGGCGCGGCGCAACAAGCCCAGCTTGAAGGGGATCACGGTTTCGTAGTCCACCCGCTCAGCATTCCCCGCCTGGATGGCTGGCCATTGGGGCAGATCCTGCCAGCCGTTGGGTTCCAGCCAGCCGGCTTTCACCAGCAGCTCCGGGCTAATCAGCAGTGGGTTGCCGGCAATGGCAGAAAAGCTCATGTAGGGGGAGTTGCCCCAGCCGGTGGGGCCAAGGGGCAGCACCTGCCAGAGGCGCTGGCCGCTTTCCACCAGAAAATCCACAAACCGGTAGGCAGCCGGCCCCAGATCGCCGATGCCAAATGGCCCCGGTAGCGAGGTGGGGTGCAAGAGGATGCCACTGAGTCTGCCCATGCGCATGGCTAAACCCTTTTCGCCCTATTTCACCGCCTATCCTGTCACTTCTACAGCCCAATGACAGCTACCAATCGACAAAACCAAGACCAAAGGTCAAAAGCGCCAACGGCCTTTTTGGCTTGGCCAGCTCTTGCAGCGGAGGAGAGATGGGGAGCCTCTCAAGAGCAGGCTTGGGAACCCCCCTCACCTCCCAAAACCGGCCAGCCCACCAAGCCCTGGCGGAGACTCTGATGGCAGGCACGCACCTCTTCAAGGGTAAACAGGCGGCGAAAGGGGATCCCCATTTCGCGGTAACGGGCCTCTGCCCCTTCCAGTCGATCCACCAAAGCCAGGATCCCTTCTGCCCGATAGCCCGCTGCCCGCACCCGCTCGACAGCCTTGAGAGCCGAGCCGCCGGTGGTCACCACATCCTCCAAGATCCAAACCCGGCTGCCCGCCGGCAACTCCGGCCCCTCGATCCAGGCCTGGGTGCCATGTCCCTTAGGCTCTTTGCGGACAATCAGGGCCGCCAGGTTGGCCGGCTCAGCCTGCAGAGAGGCCAAACTCACCGCTGTGACCAAGGGATCCGCCCCCAAGGTCATGCCGGCAACTGCCTCGGTCTCAGGGGGCAGTAGCCGATGCAGCAGGGATCCCACCAGGTAGGCTCCCTGGGGGTGGAGGGTAACCGGCTTGCAGTTGATGTAGTAAGTGCTTTGCTGCCCAGACGTGAGGGTAAAGGATCCCTCGCGGTAGGCCAGTTGGGCCAGCAAATACAGCAATTTCTCCCGCGCCTCAGCCGAGGAAAGACTTAAGGGAGAACAGTCTAGGAGCAACACAGCAGGGATCCCCATCAGCTCAACCGTCAACCCATAGATGCGGCAATAACTAACCTGGAGGAACTTCAGTCCGAAGTAAGCAGAACTTTGAGGTTATGCCTCAAAGGACTGTCTAGGGGCGTCTTGACAGCGCCTTTACGAGTCCATTTTGGGCTGCGTAAGAATCCCCTGGGTGGGAGTGTCAATAGGACAAGCGATGGTGCGGCTCTGCCACCACCGCGGCCTCCGACTCCTCCGACAAGTGGGCAATCAGCCGATCCACCAGCCGCGACAGGGTTGCCCGTTCTTCTAAGCTGAGACAGCCGTAGGTCTGCTCCCGCAACTCCCAAATGAGAGGGGGCAAAATTTCTTTCAACTTCTCTCCGGCAGGGGTGAGGTAAACCCGCCAGATCCGCCGATCCTTGGGATCCCGCTGCCGCCGGATCAGCTCCCGTTTCTCCATGCCGTCCAAGACACCGGTCATGGTACCCCCCAACTGCTGCAGGCGCTCGCAGATAGTGGAGGTGGGGATCCCGTCTTCTTCCCAGAGGCAGCAAAGCACCACCCAGTGGGAAGCGGTCAGGCCGAAGGGCTCCAGGTAGGCCTGAAATTTCCGCCGCACCAATTGCGACAACAGCCGAAGGCGATAGCCCAGGGAATAAGGGGCCAGAATCTCGCGCCATCGCTCCAGGAAGGCTTGTTTCTCCAACTGAGCCATCGCTGAGGGTTCCCCATGGGTGGCTGAGAATGCTTAGAGCTTAAATTCTTCCATTCTAACCTTCTATAAAGAGCGGCCAAAAGCAGCTCATCATCCGTTACAAAAGCGTTACAGGCTTTACAACAAAAGTTACAGTGGAGGGTTGGGCGAGGGGCGAATCTCCCGCCAATTAGCATCAGCTAGGAACCAAATTAAGCTTGGCGTGACAGGGATCCCGCTCTTCTGTGTGAAGGAAGAAAATGCCGATTTGCCCATCTGGGGTCGCCTCGGCAAAAGAGGGGCAGTGGGCAAGGGGAAAATTTGCCAGAGCCATTGAGATGGCACTAGAGTAGCTTCAAGTTTTGCCAGCTCGTTCTCTTTGCCAATGTCTTTTGGGAGGTCAGCATGTTGTCTATCCTACAGGGGTTGAGCTCCCAGCGCCGTTTCCTCTGGGCAGGGATCCCGTTGGTTTGTTCTCTGGCCCTGGGGGCCTGCTGGAACAACCGCAGCAGTGCCGAAACCCCCTCTCAGGGTGTCCAGGCTGAGGTTACAGCAGCGGCGCAAAACCCCTTCCCCCCCATCCCCACCCCGCCGCCGCCGCTGCCTTCCCCCAGTGGCACGCCCGGCCTTCCCCCCTGGTGGCCCCGTGGGCAATCGTCGCAGTGGCAGGATTCCCCCTACGCCGTGGCCTTGTCCGGTTTTTTGCAGGGATTGGCGGCCCAAGGGGGAGCGCTCTCTCAACAGGGGATCCTGCTTTGGACAGCCGAAGGCGAGCTCTTGGCGGAGCACCTGCTGGATCGGCCTTTGCCGGTGGGGGCTTTGGATCAATTGGCCCTCAGCCTGATGGCGCTGGAAAAGTGGGGCTATGAGTATCGCTTCCAAACTCGCTTCTACACCACCAGCCACCGCTCCGGCCAGCGCTTGACGGGAGACTTGGTCGTGGTGGGCGGCGGGGATCCCTATTTCCGGGAGGCCAATGTGGCCGAGCTGGCCCGCCACCTGCACAACCTCGGCATTCGCCAGATCGACGGCGAGGTGAAGGTGGTGCCCCCCTTCCGCTTGCTGGGTCAGCCTGACTCTCTGGCCAGCGCCCGCCGGCTTGCCGAGCTCCTCCGAGATCCCCAGGGGCCCTATCCTGTGACCCTCGGCGGCTCCGGGTCAACGTTAAGGGAGCTGCCGGAGGAGATCCATTGCCTGGCCGGCTACACCTCGCTGCGCCTGGGATCCCTGCTACAAATCCTCAACGGCGGCAACGATCGGGCCATGGCAGAAGCCCTGTTGGCGGAGCTGGCAGGCAGAACAGCCCTGCTGGAGTACCTGCAGCAGCGGTTGGTAGCTCAGCCGGTTGCCCATCTGGATCCCAAACTGGCCCCTGCCCAGTTGGAAATTCGCCTTGGCCCAGGCGGGCAAGAGCTGTACCTCTCCCCCCGCGCCCTGGCCCATCTGTGGGAACATCTGCTTGAGGCCACAGACGGGGATCCCAGGCGTGTCCTGCCAGTGGCCGGGGTCGGCCACAGCCCTTTGCAGCTCCGCGCTCTGCCCCCGGGCACGATCGCCCAGGTGGGCTCTGCCGCCAACCGACTGATGATGGTGGGGCAGCTTCCGGATGGCACCCGTTTCGTCTTACTCAACCACGGCCCGGATCTGGGCGTCTTGCGCCAGCACCAGGATCAGTTCCTGCAGCAGGTGCTGGCCGTTGGGGAGCCTCTCCGCCGCTGAAGAATAGAGCCCTCTCCCTTCTCTTTTCTTCGAGGCCCTCTTGGTCGGGGAGCCACGGTGCAAACGGCTCCCCAACATCTAGTTGGCCGATCCCTGACTTTCCCCTCTCCCTTGTGGGAGAGGGGCTGGGGGTGAGGGCAGCTTTTACGATTGGAAGAAGGCGGGAATTAAAGAGGAGGGCAAAGCTGCCTAGGGCTGGCCAAGCCAAGGATCGGTCTCGCCTCGCAACTGGCAGGATCTCCTGCTGCATCACCATCTCAAGCAGCTCATCCACCTGATCCAGCAGGCGCTGCCCCTGAGACCTAAGGCAAACAAGAAAGCCCGCAGGGTCTCCTCTAGGGATGGGGGCGGATCAGCCCGTAGCCGCCGTGCTTGCGGACATAGATGACGTTGATCTCGCCGTTTTCGATGTTGCGGAACACGTAAAAATCATGATCCACCAGCTCCAACTGGTGCAGCGCCTCCTGAACTGTCATGGGAGGCATGGCGAAATACTTGGTGCGCACCACCTCAGGGGGCAGCTCTGCTTGCCGTTCTGTATTCAGAGGATCGGTGAGGGGCTGCTGGGCCACTGCCACCGAGGTTTTGGGAGAATGGCGGATGCGGTGAACGCCGTTGCGTTCTTTATATTTGCGCAGCTTGCGGGCCAGCTTGTCGGCAACGCGGTCAATGCTGGCGTAGAGGTTCTCGCTGCTTTCCTCCGCCCGGATGACGGTGCCGTTGGCGTAGACGGTAACTTCGGCAGATTGGTTGGCACTGATGCGGGGGTTACGGGCTACCGATAGATTGACATCCACTTCACTGGTGATCTGGGCAAAATGTTTGACAGCCCGCTCGATTTTTTCTTGAACGTAGCTGCGGATGGCGTCGGTAATCTCGACGTTTTTCCCTTGGATCACAAGCTTAGTCATGGGTACTCTCCCGGTTGTGTCAGTTTACACCTAAAGTTAGCGCCTCACCCTCGCAAAGGATCCCTAGGAAACAGCCCCCACCTCAGGCATGATCGCGGCCCGGCAACTTGCAGAAAGGGCTACGCCAGAAGATCAAGATCGGCTTTGGCATCGGCACTAACCTCTTGGGTTAAGTCTAAGTTAACATCTCCCCCAGGGATCTGGTTCAGGGGTTAAGAATAAATTTAGGCCGTCTTCATTTTTAAGGGATTGGGAGCCAGCACCACTTCTCAGGCAAGGAGAGGTTCCCTGAATTCGGAACTCCAAATTCAAGTGGAGAAGGTCTCCAGACTGCTCGAAAAGGGCAAACTTAGTGGCAGAACTTACACAGATAGGTTCTGCCGAAAATGCTTTTACTAAACTTAAATTCAACAGAGAGAATCAGCACTTGCTGAATCGACCTCTGCTCTCAGGGCGAGCATCTCCTTATTGTTTATTGCTATCTTTTCTCTTTTCTCCTTACAGAACTTGTGGCCATTATACAACCTGGTGAGCCAGGGTGCTTTTTCCAGCTCAGACAGAGACTGAAAGGGAGAATGAAGAGATGTTGACTGAAGTTAAGCTTTTTATAAGATAGGGATCCCGTAGAAATATCGTTACCAAGAGCAGGTCTGAAAAGCCGTTTTTGGCCTCTGTGGCCGACCTGCTAGCCGGAAGGCCGGTTTGCTTAGAAGAAGTGGGGTGGACCCGGTGGTCAGAGAGATCTCTTGGAAAGCGAAGGAGCTTTTGGACAAAGCAGAAGCAGCTTTGCAGGATCAGTTTCAGGCGATAGATAGGGTCCTTAGGGAGAACCTGGCGCGGGTGCTGCAGGCCTTCCGCGACCAGCAGGTGGGATCCCATCACTTTGCCGGCGTATCGGGCTATGGTCACGACGACCGGGGACGAGAGGTTTTGGATCGGGTGTTTGCCCAGATCATGGGCTGTGAGGCGGCGCTGGTGCGGCTGCAAATGGTGTCTGGCACCCATGCCATTGCCTGTGCCCTGTTTGGCGTGCTGCGGCCGGGGGATGAGCTGTTGGCCATCACCGGCCCCCCCTACGACACTCTGGAGGAGGTGATCGGCCTGCGGGGATCGGGGCGGGGATCCCTGCGGGAGTTCGGCGTTACCTATCGTCAGTTGGATCTGCGGGAAGGAGATGTCGATTGGCAGGCCCTGAAAACGGCCCTCAAACCGCAAACCCGCCTGGTTCACATCCAGCGCTCCTGTGGCTATGACTGGCGTCCCAGCTTTTCCATCGCCCAGATTGCCGAGATGATCCAGATCGTCAAGGCACAAAACCCGGAGGTGGTGGTCTTGGTCGATAACTGCTATGGCGAGTTTGTGGAAACCCAAGAGCCCACCCACGTGGGCGCAGATTTGATTGCTGGATCCCTAATCAAAAATCCAGGCGGCACCCTGGCCCCGGCGGGGGGCTATGTGGCGGGGCGGGCCGAGCTGGTGGAGCAGGCTGCCTGCCGGCTGACAGCGCCAGGGATCGGCTCGGAAGGGGGAGCAACTTTCGATCTCAATCGCCTGCTGTTCCAGGGGCTGTTTTTGGCTCCACAGATGGTGGCCGAAGCGGTCAAGATCGCCCATCTGGCCGCCCAGGTGTTCCACGATCTGGGCTATCCTGTTTCCCCGTCACCCCAGGTGTCCCGCACCGACATCATCCAGGCCATTCAACTGGGATCCCCGCAGAAGTTGCAGGCCTTTTGCCGCGCTATCCAAAGCAGCTCGCCAGTGGATTCCTACCTCACCCCGATCCCAGAAGTGATGCCCGGCTATGCCGACCCGGTGGTGATGGCGGCGGGCACTTTTGTTGCCGGCAGCAGCGCCGAGCTCTCCGCCGATGGGCCAATGCGCGAGCCCTACATCGTCTACTTACAGGGGGGGACCCATCTCAGCCACGGGCGGTTGGCCCTAGAGGCCGTCTTGCAAGCTTGGGATGCTCTGTAAATTGCCGTCCCTGGCCGGGCTCCGCCCAAGGAGTAGAATTGAGTCTGTGGTCTCCATTCCCTCTAGACGGATCCTCGTCGATTGGATGTCGAGCTTATGTTCTAGTTCTGGGTTTTTCCTCGGTTGGGGATCCCGTTTGGCCCTTGCTTGGGTGGCTTTGGGGTTGGCCAGCGGCTGTCGGCTGTTGAACCCCGTGGGAGAGGGGAGCACACAAGTGGGAGCCGCCTTGACTCCCTCTCCCCTGTGGAGAGGCAGCCAAACCCTGACAGGAACTCTTGAAGGGGGGGACGAGGTCAGCCCCCAGTACGGCAGCTACTGGGATGGGATCCCTGTGGCCGCCGAGGCGGGCCAGATCCTGATCGCCGCCCTGGAGAGCGAAGACTTTGACCCTTACCTGGAGCTGGTGGACGGCCAAGGGCGGGTAATCGGCTTTGACGACGACTCCGGCCCAGATGTTAATGCCCTCTTGGCGGTGCGGCTGCTGCAGGAAGGCACCTACACCTTGCGGGCCACAAGCTTCAAGCCGGCATCCACTGGCACCTACCGGCTGACCTACCGGCTGGCCCAGGTCGATTGGCAGCAAACGGTGTCGGGCCGTCTGCAGAAGGGATCCGCCCAACACCCTGAAGACGGCAGTTGGATGGAAGAACACCCCATCGCTGCCCGGGCCGGCCAGATCCTACTCGCTTCGATGGCCAGCTCTGATTTCGATGCCTTTTTGCAACTGTTGGACCCGGAGGGAGAGGTGATGGCTTGGGATGACGACCAAGGCGGCGGCAGCGATGCCCTGATAATTGCCTTTTTGCCTCGCAGCGGCACCTACACCCTCCGGGCCAACACCCACAAACCAGGAGAAGAAGGAGCCTATGGGTTGCAGTACGCCCTGCACTAGCGTCCAGGCCTGCCAAGCTTCTGCGCCTTCCCTGAGAAGTTTTGGCCGGTCTGCCTGTAAGCCTTTTGATGCCGATGTCGAGATTGGGCAAGAGTCATTATTGCTTTATTTTATTAGCGCTGGAAGCTTCTGGTTCAGAGCCTTCTGAAGCAGGGTTGGTTGGGGTTTGCTGAGGTTTATGGGAAAGCATGACATCTTATCCTAAGTTGTGACGGAGCTGAAATGTTGCCTTCATGGACAGGGCGTTTTCCCTAGAATGGGATCGATGGCCTAGACCCCTCTTTCTCTTGCACTTTCGCAGTTCAGCCCTTACCCTACACAATGGATGCCATGACCCCTGAAATGGTACGCCAGTTCTGGTCTTTGGTCAGCGAGATCGGCAGGCCAGATTGGCTCAATCAGCGCGACGATGACTTGGTGAATCTGCTTCTGAGTGCTTGCCAAAAAAAACATGCCCTCAGCAACGTCGATGCCTCAATTCTCAACCGCTACATCAGCATCCGCCTGCCCTTGATTCGTGAAATTGTTGTCGACTAGACCGAGCTAGGGGGGTTTTTCCCAGCCATGATGGCCGCACAGATGACTTTGCTCGTCTATGGAGCGCTGCTTTTGCTAGGCGGGGTCGTCGGCTATGTGAAAGGCAGAAGCTCCAAGTCGTTAATTAGCGGCCTGGTGGGGGCCGCCCTCAGCGGCGTCAGCTACGGGCTACTGGGAACAGATCCCCGCTGGGGGCTGGGTCTGGGCTTGGGGACGGCGGTGCTGGGATCCCTTCTCTTTGCCCTGCGCTACCGCAAAACCGGCCAATTTCTGCCTGCTGGTCTAATGCTGGTGGTGAGCTTGGCGGCTGTTCTTCTCCTAGGCCTCAGCTTCGGCTCGGTCTAGGCCGGCAGCGGCAAGACAAGCCTGCTTGGCTGTCGGTTCCAGACTCTGGGATTAGGGCGGGTCTGGGATCTCCATTGCCGGGGTCACCACGGTGCAACCCGATAGAAGCGAGTGGTGGTCACCCACTCGGTGGCAGGGATCTCCTCGACGACGATGGCGCGGGCGATGGCATCGCCCAGTTGGGATCCCCGTACCCGTACATTGGCAAAGGAGCCACCCTGCTCAAAAGAGGCAATCTCCTGGAAGTTGAGGGGACGGAGGGAGGCCACCGCCAATACTTGGGCTTGGCCAAAGGGCGGGGCGATGGTCAGGCGGTAGCGGGCGCCAGGGGGCGGGAAGGTGCGCGCTTCGCCGGCCCGCAAAAACTCGTTTCCACCCGAGAAGCGGTTGGGCAAAATCAAATGGGTGCGGCCATCGGCTTGGATGCTGAAGAGGTAGACGTAAGCGTCGCGATTGGTGCTCACGGTAATGGCAATCGGCTCGCCGGGCCGGTAGATGGGGTTAGAGCCGCGCCGATCCAGCTCCAGGTTGACCTGCAAGTTGGAAGGCACTGGGTTGACGATGATGGAGCGGGTGCCGGTTTCCAGCCGATTGTCGGCCAGTTGTAGCCTTTGCAGCGGGGGGTAGAGGCCCAGGGTCTGCGGGAAAACGGCGGTGGCCGGAGCCATCGACAGCCCCAAAGCCAGCGGCAGGAAGACCAGTTTGGCGTTCATAGTTCACACCTGACAATCAGTGGCTATGTTCATCCTAGGAAGGGGCAGAGTTCGACCGGAGCAGGCTTCGCGCAGTCTCAGATCTCCTGCTGATGCAGTTTCCCCTGCCGCAGATGGCAGGCCCAGGGGGGAAAAGGCGCTGAGAAAACTGGGAGATCCTGTCTGGAAAGGGCTAAGCTGCAGATTGGGGATCCCTCGACTCGAGCCCAACCTTGCCTATGGCCGGCGACAGTTACCAAGAAGGCATTGCGGCGGTTCAGGCAGGCGATTTTCCGGCTGCCATCCAGGCCTTTCGCCGGGCAGTTGCCGAGGATCCCGCGCACACCGAAGCTCGCTACAAGCTGGCCTGGGTGCTGGGCATGAGTGGCTATCTGGATCCGGCACTGGCCGAGCTGGAGGCCGTGTTGGCGGCAGATCCCACCCATGTTGCAGCCCACTACAACCGGGGAGCCTTGCTGTTGCAAAAGGCTCAACTGGAAGCAGAGGTGGATGGACAACTCGATCTCGAGGTCCTGCGGCAGGCCGAAGCGGCTTTTCAAACCGTGATGCGCTTGGATCCCAACGATCAACGGGCCTATGCCTTTCTCACTTTGGTCAGGCGAGCCATCCGCAACTATCAGTCGCCCGCGCAGCCTTCTAGCCGCAGTGACGAGTAAACCCCTGCACCAGGACTTCCAGGGGGGGAACGCCGGGATCCCCCAGCTCGGCTGCCACTTCTTGAGAAACCTGTCTCACCACTTCCGCAGGCAGTTGCAGCTTGTCCACCAACTGCCAAAAGTCCTCTAGCTCTTCCCAATTCAGCCAAGGCTCCTCTACGGGCGCTGGCGGCAATTACCAGGTAGCCCACCTGAGAAGGAGACGCCTCTCGGCTTCGTCGCCAACTTGAGCCAGCACCCCATTTATCCAGGGGTACTACCAGGTGGCACAACCACGACCAGCGGCGCTAAAAGCCCATCAGGCGGGCTACAGCAGCCAAATCGGGGGCTACTCCTGTGTGGATGGCGGCGGATCCCTGTTGGGCGGCCGTGTCGGGATCCTTAAGGCCGTTGCCGGTGAGCACGCACACCACCTGGGCGCCGGCAGGCACCTGATCCCGCCATTTCAGCAATCCAGCTACTGCAGCGGCACTGGCCGGCTCGCAGAAGATCCCTTCCTCCGCCGCCAGCAGACGATAGGCGGCCAGGATCTCCTCGTCGGTTACACTATCCACCCGGCCACCGCTGGCCTGGACGGCCGCCTTGGCCTTCACCCAACTGGCAGGGTTGCCGATGCGGATGGCCGTAGCCACCGTTTCCGGGTGTTCCACCACCCGGCCCAGAACGATGGGAGCGGCGCCGGCAGCCTCAAAGCCGTAGAGACGCGGGCGGCGGCTAGCCTTGCCCTGCTGATGGTACTGACAAAACCCCATCCAGTAGGCGGTGATGTTGCCGGCATTGCCCACGGGGATACAGAGCCAGTCGGGGGCATCCCCCAAGGCATCCACCACCTCGAAGGCGGCGGTCTTCTGCCCCTCCAGCCGAAAGCGGTTGACAGAATTGACCAGGGCCACTGGGTAAGCTTCCGCCAGTTGCCGCACCATAGCCAGCGCCTGGTCGAAGTTGCCCTGGATGGCGATGATCTCGGCCCCGTACATCAGGGTCTGGGCCAGCTTGCCCTTGGCCACGTAGCCATCTGGGATCAGCACGTAGGCCCGCAGGCCCCCTTTGGCCGCATAGGCAGCGGCTGCTGCCGAGGTATTGCCGGTGCTGGCACAGATGATGGCCTCTGCCCCCGCCTCTTTGGCTTTGGACACTGCCATGGTCATGCCCCGATCCTTGAAGCTGCCGGTGGGGTTGAGGCCCTCCAGCTTCAGGTAAACCTGGCAGTCTCGCCCCAGCCGTTGGCTCAGCGCGGGAGAGGGGATCAAAGGAGTATTGCCCTCATGCAGCGTCACTACGGGGGTGCTGGAGCTGACGGGGAGCCAGTCCCGGTAGTGCTGGATCAGGCCGGGCCAGAGCCCCACTTGCGCGCGGGATCCGGCCGTACGAGAGGAATGGGTGGGATTCAGGGTCACCATGCTGCCGAGCAGTCGAGGCCAACGGAAGGGCCAGCTTCTTAACTGTAACCGTTTGCGAAGCAGTTGGAGCAGCTCTCTCCCCTGCCGGATCGAGAGGATCTAGTCGGGCAAGGGCTGCAAGGCCAGCGCCTGGGCCAGAGAATGCAACTTGAGGCGGATCTCGGCCAGCTCCTGGGCGGGGTTGGAATCGGCCACGATGCCGGCGCCGGCATACAGGCGGGCCCGCTTCCCCGCGATCAAAGCCGAGCGGATCCCAACCACCAACTCGCCATTGCCCTGCAAGTCCACCCAGCCCAGCGGGGCGGCATAGCTCGAGCGGTCAAAGGGCTCCCACTGCTCCAGCCACTGCAGCGCCGCCTGCTGCGGATAGCCTCCCACCGCTGCGGTGGGGTGGAGCTGGGCCAACAGGTCGAACAGATGCACCTCCGTAGGGAGTTCGGCCTCGATCACCGTTTGCAGATGCTGGATGTTGGCCAAACGGCGCAGCCGTGGCTGAGGGGAGATCCGGGGCTCCATCCCCAGCCGGCCCAGAGCCTCTTGGATCGAGCGCACCACCCACTGGTGTTCGCGGCGGTCTTTGGGGCTGCGGAGCAGTTGCTCGGCCAACATGCGATCCTGGTGGCCGTTGGCGCCGCGGGCGACGGAGCCGGCCAGCGCATCGATCTGCACCCGGCCCTGCCACACCGACAGTAGCCGTTCTGGGCTGGCTCCCAAGAAGATCTGGGGAGGAAAATCCCTCTGGCTTTCCAGGGCAAAGGCGAAGACGCTGCAATCGGGGTGATGGGCCTCCAGATAGGCCAGCAGCGAAGGGATCGGGGGAGGGGAGGGCAACGCCAGATCCACAGCCTCTGCCAGCACCACTTTTTCCAGGGATCCCGCCTGAATCGCTTGCAGGGCTTTTTGAATGCGAGCCAAGAGAGGTGTTTCCGCTACCGCTACCGGTAGAGGGGGCTGCAGCTCCCAACCGGGCAAGGGAGCCTGGGAAAGACGCTGCATGCGGGCAAAAAAAGCGGCAATCTGGCCAGCCAAGGCCGCCGGGTCGCTTTCGGGGCCGACTTCTAGGTTAAGCCGCGCCACCGTCAGCTCCCCCCCCACCTGCAACAGTTGCCAGCGCGGCAGGACCAGTGCTGCCCCCCCGCCGCTCCTGGGGGCAAAGCCAAAACGGCAGAAGCACAAAGGGCGCTCCTGACGGCTGCTTGGGGACTCTAGGTTGCCAGGAGCGGTGTGGACATGGGGCTGTAGGGCTTGCACAAAGGCCCGTGCCGCCTGAAATCTCCCCTCTCCTGAAAGGTCGAGCTGCCGCAGGGATCCCCACCCCAGCACCCGCACCCTTTCCCCTTGCGCCTGGTGGGAGAGATAGCAATAGCTAGAGGAGCGGTTGGGGGGGAGCGAGCCCAACTGCCGGGTCAGCACTGCCAGCGGATCTAGCCCTGAGATGGGCTGCGATAGGCTGAGAATCTGGGGGATCCCCCGCGCTCGCGCCATCTCTTGGCAGGTCGCTAGCAGGGGATCCCAGGCGTGTTCCACCTCTGCTGGCCCAGCAGAGGCGTGAATGGGCGGCCAGGCTCTGGGCCATTTCGTGCGTCCGGACCCACCCTTCCAGGGGAAAAGAGAAGAAGTCATGCGCAAGCAAAAGAGAACGATCCTACCTTGGCCGAAAACAGGACAACCGTCATCTCAACCGGCAAGGGAAGCTGCAGAAAGGCGTTTCAGGATATGAGATTAGGGGGGCAGCCGGCAGCTCAGGCTCGCCAGCGCCGGATCCCAGGCGTTTCTTTACGGATTGCAAGGTTTCTTAGCATCCTTGGGGATGGGAACAGAAGCCCCCTAACCTAACAAATACAGAGCAAACACAGAACCCAGAGAGAGCTAGATCCAACATGCTCGCACAGCCGGAACCGTCAAAGAGAACGCGCAGGAGTCCAAAGGCCAGCCCAGTACAGCTTGCGGAAAAGGGCACTTGGGAGGGCCGCTCTCGGCGACAGTTGTGGATGGCCGCCCTTAAGCCCCCCATGTACAGCGTGGCGATCATGCCCATCTGGGTGGGATCCGCCATCGCCTACGCCCAGTCAGGGGCGATGGATGTGGGGGTTTTGGCGGTGTTTCTGGGGGCCGCCATCTGTCTTTTGGCTTGGGTCAACATCAGCAACGACGTGTTTGATGCCCAGACGGGGGTGGACAAAAACAAGCTCCACTCGCTGGTCAGCTTGACGGGCAGGCCGGTTCAGGTGTTTTGGGTGGGCAACGCCTTTTTGGCTTTGGGGCTGGCGGGGATCCTGTGGCTGAGCTGGCGGCAATCGGATCCGACGGTGCTGCTATTGGTGCTGCTGGCCTGCGGGCTGGGCTACGCCTACCAGGGGCCGCCCCTGCGCCTGGGCTACTACGGCCTGGGGGAGCTCCTCTGTTTTTTGAGCTTCGGGCCGCTGGCGGTTTTGGCCGCCCACTACAGCCAAAGCCAAAGCTGGTCGCTGCCAGCCCTGGCGGCCTCACTGGTGGTGGGGATGGTCACCAGCTTAATTTTGTTTTGCTCCCATTTCCATCAGGTGGAGGACGATCTGGCTGCCGGCAAGCGCTCGCCGGTGGCCCGCCTGGGCACTCGGCGCTCCGCCCGTCTCATCCCCTGGATCTGCGGCAGCATTTTTGGCCTGCTGCTGCTGTTTGTCGGGCTGGGGGCTTTTCCGGCTTGGACGTTGCTGGGTTTTGCCGGGATCCCCTTTGCGGTGCGGCTATCCCGCCTGCTGGGGGCCTATCACGACCAGCCGCAGCGGATCAGCCATTCTAAGTTCATCGCCGTCGGCCTCCACTTTTGGCTGGGGCTGTTTCTGGGGCTGGGCTTTATCCTCAGCCGTCTGGGATAAGCCAGAACCCTAGAGGTGATCGGGATCCCGCCGAGGCGGCCCGCAAATTGCGATAAGCTACAGCCTAGTGTGCCGGCTTGGGTGTTGGCCCCGCTGGGGCTCATGGGTTAGGGATCAACGTAAGGCAGCGGCGAGAACAGGATGCGGCGATTTTTCAATTCCAACCTGGGGGTGGCGCTCTTGGGAACCGGCCTCTTGGCTGCTCTGGTTGCCTGGGCCTTGTCCATCGACATCGAAGAGGTAAAGGTGGAGCCCCTTCCCCCGGATCAGCCCCTTTCCGTCAGCCGCAGGGTAGATATCTTGGGTCGTCGAGGGGGCCAGCGGCGTTGGCGTCTCATCGCCGACCAGGTGGAGCTAAGAGCTGGGCAACAGGTGTTTGAGCAGGGGGCGCACGGCTACTTCTACGGAGATGGCGCCGACCGCCAAGAAGAGGTGCCGGATCCCTTTTTTGCCAGCAGCGAGCGGATGATTTGGCAGGCCAAGCGTGCCCGCTACGACGCCACCGCCGACGCGTTGTATCTGGATGAGGGGGTGGAGGTGAGAAGCGAGGATGGCAGCCTGCTTCTGACCCGTGCTCTGCGAATCACCCCCGAAGAGCGCATCGAGGTGCCGGAGGCCTTCACCCTCAAAGGGCAAGAAATGATCCTAGAGGGCCGCTCCGGCTCGTTTAACTTCCAATTTGCCCTCCTCAGCGCCCAGCAGGGCAAGCTAACGGTGTTGCCCTTGGATTCGGAGTCCTCACGCCCAGCAGCCGCGCCCATGAGCGACCCGACCAGCGCTGGGGCGGATCCCACTTCTACCATCATCACCGCTGACCAGCTCACCTACGACCGGGCCAACCAGGTGGCCGAAGGGAAAGGGAACCTGCGCATTCGCGAAGGCGGCCTCGAGATTCGCGCCCCTCAGGGCACCTACCTGCGCCGACAGGCCCAGAGCATTCTCTCCGGCGGCGTGGTGTTGCAGGAGGTGGCCGATGTCGGCAGCCGGGATCCCCTCTTGGCGGATCTGCGCTTGGCCCAGGCTGATCCCCAGGCGACCCCAGCCCAGCAGGATCAGGAGGTCACCATCGTCGCCGACCGCCTCACCTACGACCGCAACACGCAAATTGCTCGCGGGGAAGGCAACCTGGAAATCCGCCAGGGGGAAACCATCATCCAGTCGGCCCAGGGCACCTACCGCCGCCGCGAATCCCAAAGCCTGCTGACGGGGGGGGTTACCCTGCGCGAGCCTGGGCGGGTGCTCACCTCCGCCCGCTTGGAGGGCAACCACCGCGACAAGATCTTCTTTTTTGAAGAAAACGTCCTCTACCGGCAGATGGCCACCTCTACCCCAGCTCCTGGCGGCGGATCCCTGACGGAGGAGCTGCGCCAAGCCGAAACGGAAGTGCGGGCCGCCCGCCTGGTTTACAACTCTCGTACCGGCACCTCGGAGTTTAGCGAGGCCGTCGAGTTCATCCAGCGGGGGCGCAAGGCCAAGGCCAACCAGGCCACCATTACCCCTGAGAAGGTGGAGCTGCGGGGAGAGGTGGTGATCGAGCAGATCGAGGGGGACTGGCTGGCGCGGCGTCTGCAAAACCCCCAGACCCAGGCCGATGTGGACCAGCCGACGGTGATCTACGCCGACCGGGTGGAGATCGATCAGGCCAGCGGCGATGCCCGCTTCTTCGGCAATGTGGTTATCGTGCAGGCCAACCGCGCCATCGAAGGGGATCGCGCCGAGTACTCCGACCAAGGGCAGATTTTCAGGATCACCGCCGACCAGGCTCCCGTCCTCCTCTGCGATCGCGGCGAGCTCAATCCGATTCCCCGCGAGAGCACTGCACCGCTGCCCGGTCGCGATGCTCTGGATCAGATGTGCCGGGGCGCCAACCGCCTCAGCGGCAGGCTGGTCACCCTGAACTTGGAGCGGGATGAGTACACCGTGGAAGGGGACGAGCAGCAGCAGGGGATGTTTCAATTCCGCATCACCGACGCCCTCTGACGGGATCCCAGCGGAGCTGGGGGTCGTCTGGATCTCTAGAGCTGGCTGAGCTTGTGCACCTGAGGTAACAGAGCCACATGACCATCCCACTGGCCAAGGGTCAACGGCGCCGAACTTCTGCCCAGACGGGGAGCTTTTGGGGATCCCTGAAGTTGGGGGGCTTTTTTTTGGAGTTTTATCTCTGCAAAGAGATGATCCGCCCCTTCTTTTTGGGGGTGGCGGGGGGCACGGTGATGATGCTGGGCAACCAGCTTTTTATCTACGCCGATTTGCTGGTGAAAAAAGGCGCCCCTCCCCTGACAATTTTGCACATTCTCCTCCTCAACTTGCCCGCCATTTTGGTGGTCACCTTCCCCATTGCCGGCCTCTTTGCCACCCTACTTACTCTGGGCAGGATGGGAGCTGACAGCGAGATCACCGCCCTGCGGGCCGCCGGGATCCCCTACCGCAAGGTGTTGATTCCGGTGCTCTGCATCGGCCTGCTGGTCAGCGGCCTGGCGCTGTTGACCAACGAGGTGATCGTGCCAGAGACCAACCAAAAGGTGAAAACCCTGAACACCAACCTCATCCTGGCCCAGGATGCCCTTCCGTTTGACTCGGAGGAAATTGTGCGGGTGGACGACGACCTCTGGTTTCATGTGGGATCCATCGACCCGAAGACCGGCTGGATGCACGATCTGCTGATTTTGGATCGCAAGGCCGAGACCGGCCACCTGCGCTACCCACAGGTGATCTCGGCCCAAACGGCGCACCAGGTGGGCCAAGCCTGGCACCTGCAAGACGTGGTGATCCGTCGCTACGACGAGCGGGGGCGCACCTACTACGAGGGCCAGGTGGCGGAGATGGAGCTGAACATCGTCAACAAGTTGGTGGGCCTGGTGTACGCCGAGAAGGTGCCCCAGGAGCAACGGGCGGCAGAGCTGTGGGAGCAGTGCCAGCGATATCGAGCGGAGCAACGTCCTTCTGCTGATGTGGCCCGCTGCCTGACGGAGTACCACCTCAAGTTCGCCATTCCCTTGGCCAGCTTTTTTGCCATTTTGGTGGCTGCGCCCTTGGGCCTGCAGACGGTGCGCCAGACCGGCCGCTACGGCAGTGTGGCGCTGGCGATTGTCCTGGTGTTTATTTACTATGTACTGATGAGCCTGGGACGCGCCATGGGCCGAGTTGAGCATATCGATCCCTGGCTGGCCGCCTGGTTGCCGAATATGATTTTCGGTGGGGTGGGCTTCTCTCTACTGTGGCGGTTTTTACGGTGAGATCCGGCAACTTCCCGCAGGGCTTCAGCCCTTGGGCAAAATGGTTGGCCCTGTGCTGGGGCAGCTCCTTGTGGTTGGGGATGGGGGAGGCCGTCTTTGCCCAGTTGGATCCCCTGCCCACCAATCTGGAGGGCTATCAGCGCTTTTGGGCGGCCCAGCGGAGCCGCGATCCTGGCTCAGAGCCGGTTGCTCCCACCGGCGCCAGCCTGTTGGGGGATCCCATCACCTTGGCCGAGGCCCAATCCTCCTCGCGCCTGGCAGCAACAGCGGCTCCCTCCGTTCCCCCTCTTCCCGCCTCGGCCCCTGTTGAAGGATCCCCTCCCGAAAAAGCGCTCACACCGGAAGAGCTAAACCGGCAGCGGCTGCAGCCGCTCTTGGCCGAAGGGGCGGCGGCCCATGCACGGCGGCAGGCGCAGCAGGCCCAAGCTCAGGCAACACCGTCCTCCCGGTCTGCTTCATCGACAACGCCCACGGCAGCTGTTCCTACTCTGGACTCCCTTCGCTCCTCCCAGCCTGCAACTTCCCAAGCTGCTGACTTGCAGGTAGAAGAGCAACCTGGGCAGCACCCCAACGAAGCGAGGCGCTTGCCTGTTCCCCCCCCAGGGTCCACCGTCGAGAGCCTGGCCGCTGCTCAAGGGCAAGAGAGGCCTGGTTCGGAAGCGGTGGCGCAGCAAGTCCCGACCTGGATCCCGCAAGCCGGCGGGAACTGGAATTGGGGCGGCGCCCCTTCTTCCACCGGCACTCAGAGGGCAGCTCAAACCGGAACTGAGGCATTCACCCCCACTGCCGGATCCCTCCTTGCTCCTCAGTTGTTGGAGCGGTTCCCCCTGTTGCGAGATCTGGGCGATCCCGCCACCGGCCCAGAAGCCGCTCCGCCTGCCAGCCAGGGATCCCAGATTCGCCAGCAGCTGGCGGCCACCGCCACCGCCCAGATCCCCCTCGACCCGGCTCAGATCAACGTCAGTGGGGATGTGCTCAGCTACCTTGCCGAGCAAGACCTGGGCATTGCCGAGGGGAACGCCCAGATCCAGTTGGCCGACGGCACCCGCATCAGCGGCGAGCGGCTGTTGTTTTACCGACGGGAACGGCGCCTGCGCAGCGACGGCCCCTTCCGGATGGAACAGCCCCCTGGACCCCAGGGGCGCGGCATCCGGCAAATTGAGGGGCGCAACCTGGATCTGGACATCCCCGGTCGCAGCGCTCAATTTGAAAGCTCGCTGGTGATCTTGCCGGGGGAGGAGCCGGGCACCAAGGTTTTTGTGCGCAGCCAAGAGACCACCGCCCTGTTGGGGGATCAGATCTTTTTCGAGAGGGCCACCGTCACCACCTCGCCGGAGCCGCCCATTACCCACTACGTACAAGGGGATCGGGTGGAAGTGTTTCCCGATAACCGGGTCATCGTTTACGACGCCCGCGTCTTTGCCGGCGGCGAGCTCACCCCAGAGGGCGATCTGCGGGCGGGACTGCAGGTTGCCTACTTGCCCCTTTTTATCTACAGCCTGCGGGATCACCAGTGGGTGCTGCCGGGACGCAGCGAGGCGGAAGGGGTGTTTGTCAAGTCCAGTTGGGCCTACCGCTTCGACGAGTACAACTTCGGCGGCCTGCGGCTAGATGTCCTGCAGAAGAAAGGCCTGGGCATCGGCTTTCTGCACGACTACATCCTCCCCATCCCCGACAGCGTCAACTACGGGCGGGCCCAGTTTTACCTGGTAACCGAGGCCGACCAGCGGCGCTTTTCCAGCCGCCTCCGCCTCGACCACAACTTCGACTTCTACGCCGCCAACATCCTCGGCCAAGAAGGCCAACTGTGGGGCCAGCTCAACCTCAACCTGGACAACACCTACCGCCCTGCCGGCGGGCGCAACGACAACGCCGATCTCCGTCTCAACGCCACCTTTCAGGGGGATCTCTCCACCACCACCCTCAACATCAGCCGCACCGGATCCCAGGAGAACGGCACCTATAGCTTTCCCCTCACCCTCAGCCACCTCCAGCGCTATGGGGGCATGCCTTGGCTGCAATCGGATCTGCGGCTGGACTACAACCAGCGGGTGAGCGTCAAGGATGGGCCAGACTTTGCCGACGCGCGGCTGACGCTGGGTGCCCAACTCACCCCACCCGGCTGGGGCGGCACCTACCGCCTGGCCTACCGCGCCTACAGCAGCTCCAACGGCGACACCGAGCCGCGCCGCAATTTCGAGCTGGCCTTCAACCCCGATCTCCTCCGCCTCAGTCCCGATATCTTCCTCAGCAGCGCCCTCACCCTGACCCAAGAGCAACAGCCGGATCGAGAAGGGGGATCTGGCCTTAACTTTTTCAATCGTTACGAGCTGCGCTCCAGCCTTCAATTCAACGACATTCAACCGGCTCCCTGGATCACCTTCATGCCCGGCTCGATCGACTACACCCAAGTCCTGTACTCAACCCCCGACCAGGAATCCACCGTCAGCCTCAACCCCCGCCTCAGCCTCAAGCCTGCCGACTGGAACACCATCGACCTGCGCTACAGCCGCACCTTCTACGGCAACAACTCTGTGCCCTTTCAAACCCTTTCCGCCAGCCCCAAGGATGTGGATCGCCTCAACGCCAGCATCAGCTTCTTTACGCCGCGCGACTTCCTGCCCAACGTGCCTCCCGGCTACCTTGCCTTTGAAGATGACCTGCCCGGCGAGCTGCCCATAGCCCTGACTTTTCCCGACGACACGCCGGAGGACTTGGAAGCGATTGCCTCCCGTAACCTGCAGGAGCTGCAGGCAGAGGTGAAAAACCTGGTGCGCCTGGACACCAGCCTTGGCTACGACTTCATCACCCAGAAGTGGGATACCCTCAACGCCAACTTCACCTGGAGCACCACCCCTGATCTGTTCAACATTCAGTTGCAGACGGCCTACGACCTGAACCAGGGACAGCTCCAACCCGTTCGTCTGGAATATCGGGGACGCAGCAGCACCACATTTAACCGGGATCAACGCTCTGGCCTGGAGGTGTATGAACCAGGGATCAGCTACGCGCTGCAGGCGGTTTACGATCCGCGGCTAGGTCAGATCTCTACCTATGGACTGGAGTTAGATGCCACCCTCGGCACGCAGTGGCAAAACCACTGGCGGCTCCGCCTGGGCCTGACGGAGGCAGGGATCCGCCGCATTGAGGTGCGCCGCGACCTGCGGGATTTCGAGCTGCGCCTGGCCTACGATCCGCTGGCAGAGTCCCTGCGCCTGGAAGGGATCCTGGTGGCCTTTCCCAGCCGCCCGGTGGGCCTGACCCAAGAGCGGGGAGAGTTTCACCTAACCTCGCCGGTGGGCGCCTTCAGCCTGGATAGCCTGGGGCGCTAGGGCTGGCTCTGCCCTGCAGTCGGGAGGGCGGGTTGGGGCCGGCTTCGGCTACACTAAAGGGCCGACGCTCCTTTTTGCTCAGCAGCGCTGAACTCCTATGGCCAGGATCAACGACCACTTCCTCAAGCTGAAGGCTGGCTATCTCTTTCCCGAGATTGCCCGGCGGGTGCAGGCCTTTGCCGCCGCCTATCCCGAAGCTCAGATCATCAAGATGGGCATTGGCGATGTCACCGAGCCGCTGCCGGAAGCCTGCCGAACAGCCATGATCCGGGCCGTGGAGGAGATGGGGGAGCGGGCCACCTTCCGCGGCTATGGGCCGGAACAGGGCTACGAGTGGCTGCGCCAGGCCATTGCCCGCCACGATTTCCAGGCCCGCGGCTGCGACATCGACGCCTCTGAGATCTTCATCTCCGACGGCTCCAAGTGCGACTGCGGCAACATCCTGGATATTCTCGGCCACGACAACACCATTGCCATCACGGATCCCGTCTACCCGGTTTATGTAGACACCAATGTGATGGCCGGCCATACGGGGCCGGCCAACGAGCGGGGCGAATACGAGGGCCTGGTCTATCTGCCGCTGACGGCAGAAAACCACTTCACCGCCAGCTTGCCCCAGCAAAAGGTGGATGTCATCTACCTCTGCTTTCCCAACAACCCCACCGGCGCAGTGGCCACGCGGGAGCATTTGCAGGCCTGGGTGGACTATGCCCGCGCCCACAACTCGCTCATCCTCTTCGATGCCGCCTACGAGGCCTACATTACCGAGCCTGGGATCCCCCACTCCATCTACGAGATCCCAGGGGCAAGGGAATGCGCCATCGAGTTCCGCTCCTTTTCCAAAACGGCTGGCTTTACCGGCACCCGCTGCGCCTTTACCGTGGTGCCCAAGTCGCTGCGGGGCCAGGCTGCCGACGGCTCCTGGGTGGATCTGTGGAGCCTGTGGTATCGCCGCCAGTCCACCAAGTTCAATGGCGTGGCCTACATTGTGCAGCGGGGAGCAGAAGCCGTCTATTCCGAGGCGGGGCAGGTCCAGGTGCGGGCTCTGGTGCAGTTTTACCTGGAGAATGCCCGCATCATTCGTGAGCAGTTGGCCAAAGCCGGCCTCCAGGCCTACGGCGGCGTCAACGCTCCCTACGTTTGGGTAAAAGCCCCGGAGGGGCTAAGTAGTTGGGAGTTTTTCGACAAGCTGCTGCACACCTGCCATGTGGTAGGAACTCCCGGATCGGGCTTTGGCAGCGCCGGCGAGGGCTATCTGCGCCTGTCGGCTTTTAACAGCCGCGCCAACGTGGAAGAAGCCATGCGCCGCATTGTCAGCGTGTTTGGGAGCTAAGGGGCTAGAGCTTTGGCGGGGGAGCAGGGATCTTCCCGGACAAGCTGGAGAGGGCAAGATCCCTGTTGTGGGGCTCCATGGGATGCTACAGACCGAAACAGGCTACGAGAGGAGACAGACCTTGCGGGTGGGGATCATTGGCACTGGCTATGCAGCTCGCTCACGGGCAGAAGCCTTGCGCAAAGATGGGCAGGTGCAGATTGTGGCAGTTGCTGGCCGAACCCCTGAGCGAAGTGCTGCTTTTGCCGCCGAGTTTGGGGCGGCGGCCTATTCCGACTGGTCTTCCCTGTTCTGCGAGCAGCCGCTGGATTTGGTGTTTGTTAGCACCATCAATCGGGATCATGCGGCCATCGCCCGTGCCGCCCTGGAGGCCGGGATCCACACCGTTGTGGAATATCCCCTGGCCCTGAGCGTTGCCGAAGCTCGCTCCCTGGTGCAATTGGCAGCGGAACGGCAGTTGCTGTTGCACGTAGAGCACATAGAGCTCCTCAGCGGCGTTCACCAGTTGCTGAGACGGGAGCTGGCAGGGCTGGGCAAGTTGTTTGCCGTTCGCTACATTACCCTCACTGCCGCCCACCCTGCCCCCGACCGCTGGACTTATCGGCCCGACCAGTTTGGCTTCCCCCTCACAGGGGCTGTCTCCCGCATCCACCGCCTGGTGGACTTGTTGGGAAAGGTAGAGCGGGTGAGCTGTCAACTGCGCTACGACGGTCCAGACTTGCCCCACCGCTACAGCAGTTGCTACTGCACAGCCCACCTAAGTTTTGCCAGTGGGCTGCTGGCGGTGTTGACCTATGGCAAAGGGGACTCCCTGTGGTGCTCCCAGCGCCTATTGGAGTTCCATGGCCAGCGGGGGGGCCTGCTGATCAACGGCGAAGAGGCGACCCTGTTGCGCCCTGGCAGCGCCCATCCCCTGGAGACCGGATCTCGCCACGGCCTGTTTGAGCAAGATACCCGCATGGTGCTGGCTCACCTGCGCTGCGGCAGCCCTCTCTACGTGGATCCGGAGAAGATGCTCCACGCCCTAGCTGTGGCCGAGGCCGCCGAGCGGTCTGCCCAAACCCAGCAGGTTGTCTGCGTCCAGGATTAGATCCCTTAGCAGCAGGCGACGTTGCCGCTCAAGGAGAAGGAACTGGGTCTGCCAGCGGAAAGTGCCGCTGCAACAAAGCCGGGATCCCTTGCGGAGAAACGCCGCTGTAGCGAGCCTTGTCGGGCAGGAACACCACGTTGGGCCCCCGTTTGCAATCTTTCATGCAGCCCACTCCCTGCACCCGGATGGTCTCCGGGTAGGCCGCCAAGTGGGCCTGCAGAGCCTGCATCACCGCCATCGCCCCCCGCCGACAGCAATCAGACTTCTGACAGACCAAGACAACGCCTTTCCTCCCTTCCTCCGCTCCGGGAGCGGCCTTGGGGGAAGCCTGGACAGGAACCACGCGGCAGAGCACCCATTTCTCTCGCCCCTTGAATGGATCCACCTCCCGCTCCCCGGCGATCTGAAGCCTATCTCCGGGTTTGAGGCTGCGGTAGAGCTCAGAACGCAGCGGCTTGGGGATCTTGCCAGCAAACACTTCTGCCCCGGCCTGCCAGCGCAAGTACTTGAGCTTGCCATCCTTATCGGGAAGAAATCCCAGGAACTGGCCCTCTGCCTCAAACGGGATCCTTTGCTTAGCCAACTTGCTCATCTTGTCCCCCAGCGTTGAGCTGCCAACATATCTCTAGGCTGTCCAATAACTCCCGCCGCCGCGCCGTGTATTGGCGGATCACGCTGCGCACCTGCACCAGAGCCAAAGGCGTGTCCACCTGCACCTGCAAATGACCCTCTCCCGTACAAACCGCTGGGATCCCCAACTCCACCAGCCGCCGCCCAATGCGCCAGCGCTCCCCCAAGGGGATCTGCAAACAATAGCCGCTCCCAGAAGATACAAAGTTCATGGCCAGAAGCAACGCCTCATCAATAAGAGTAGACCTGGAAAGCTACTAGGGAGAGTAATTCTCAATAAATGCTTACAAGAAAAACAAAAGCCAGCGCAGATAGGGTAGCAGGCTCGCCGACCTGACGGGCCTGCCCTGGATCCCGACTAGGCTCTGCCGTCCATCAAGCCAAACACCAGGCTGTCGTTGGCCAGGAAGTGGCTGAGGTGGAAGGCCCGGTCTTCCGTCTTCAGCAAGATCTGCTCGTAGAGGTAGCGGGTGGCGCGATCCCCTAGGCTTTCCGCTTGAGCGGCCTGACGCCGCAGCAGATCAATGATGGCCTGCTCCGCGGCCAGATCGTTCTTCAGCATTTGCCGCGCCTCAAAAGCGCCATCCGGCTCAGGGGTAAAGCAGCAGAGGCGAGCCAAGGTGGCAAAGGTGGCTACCGGCACACCCCCTAGACCTTCAAGGCGTTCTCCCAGGTCGTGAACATGTTCCCTCACCTGCTCGTAGTGATCCTTGAATAACTGGTGCAGCGGGTAGAACTCGGTGCCCTCCACTACGAAGTGATGCTTCTGGTATTGCAAGTACAACCCTTGGAAGCTGGCCAGAAGGGCGTTCATCCCCTCGCAGATCGGCTGGGTCACCTCCAGGCCGAGGGAGACAGGGTTGTTGCGCACGCTGTTGAAGGCCTGGCGCAAGGTTGCGGTTTCAGACATAGGGCAAGGTTCTCCAAGGTAAAGAGGACACAGCTATCTACCCAGTCTACTTGATTGAGTCGATCCAGGAGATCTTGGGGCTGTCCCCACCCCAGCATAGTCCAACTCGGCGCTTCTTGTGAACAGCTCTCAATAAAGTGCTGGTTGTAGCAGAACCGGTGGGCCGGTCAGGGAGGAGTCGCATCCCTTCGCGATTTACACTAGACTGGGAGCGTTAGCCCAGTTGATCCCGTACTTGGGGATGGAGCATGTCTCAAACGGAGCCGGAAAGCCGCTCCTGGATAGAAAAACTGATTCGCCTAACCCATCAAACGGTTGCGCGAGCTCGGGGGCAACAGGGAGATCTAGAAGATTCGGCCGGCCACCTGTTCAAACGCCACCTGTTCAAACAGAGCCTGCTGGAAGCGGAGGCCGAAATGGGCCATTGCAACGTCCTGGTGATCGGCAAAAGCGGGGTGGGCAAGAGCACTTTGGTCAACGCGGTGTTTAAAGATGAGCTGGCCCGCACCGGCGTCGGCAGCCCCGTCACCCGCCACATTCGCCAATATTCCAAGCAAGGTTGCCCGATCACCATCTACGATACGCCTGGCATGGAGTTGGCCGGCGAGCAGAATACTCAGATCCGCCTCGAGGTGGCCCAACTAATCGACGAGCTGCGCCTCAAGGATCCTGAACATCACATTCACATTGTTTGGTATTGCATCCACCACGAGCTGAAGCGGCTGGAGGAAACCGAGCGCAGGTGGCTGAGGGAACTGGAACTCAAAGATGTGCCGGTCATCTTGGTTTTAACTCAATGCCTGGAATACCCCAATCCGGAAGAGAGCGAGTTTTTCCAGTATTTGCAGCGCCAAAATCTCCCTGTTCGCTACATTGTTCCTCTTTTGGCTAAGGACAAGGTCATTAACCGGCAACTCACCATCCCCGCCCACGGGCTGGAGCATCTGATCGGCTGCACCTTGGAGCTGCTGCCGGAAGTGGCTCGCCTTGCCTTTATCCGCCAGCAATTGCTGCGGGTAGATCTCAAAGCCGATGCTGCTTTTAAGTATGTATCGGGCTATGTGGCCAGCGCGGCCTTTATTGGGGCAACCCCCCTTCCTTTTGCCGATGCCCCTCTGTTGGTGGCTGCTCAGATTGGCATGATTGCCAATATCAGCTTTATCTTCGGCTACAAAGCTTCCCCTTCTTTTTATTACTCTTTGATGGCGGCTTTGGCAGGCGTTGGGGGCGCAGTGGTGACCGGGCGGGCCATTGTCTCGAACCTGCTGAAGCTGATCCCCGGCGTGGGATCCCTGGCAGGCGGCATCATCCAATCCACCACAGCCGCTACCCTGACCCTTTCCCTTGGCCTGGCCTATATTGAGCTGATGAAGGCCATCGCCCGCGCCGAAATCCAAGGAATCCAGCTTTCCCAGAAAGAGATGCAGGAGATCCTTGTGCGCGAGTACCAAGAATATGCCGGACGCAGAACCCAGAAAAATGAGGTGGGAATAAGAGCATAAGAGCTTTTCATCCCGGCTTTTGAGTGGGCAGCGAGCCCGAGCTGCAAACAGGATAGGATCCTGGAGAAGGCGAATGTCCTGAGGTCTCGAACCCAAAGGCGCCTTGGACTAGGTACAGTGGCCGGCCTTTCACCTCTTCAAAAACGCGGCCCAGATACTCTCCAATTACGCCCAGGCTGATCAACTGGATCCCGCCCAAAAACAAGGTCATCACCGCCAAAGAGGCGTAGCCGGGCACATCAGAGCCAAACAGCAAAGTGCGGATGATCAGAAAAAGGCCGTACAGCAAAGCCAGCACGGAAATCCCCAAGCCCAGATAGCTCCACACCCGCAACGGCCAAGAGCTAAAAGAGGTAATGCCTTCTATGGCCAGGTTCCACAACCGCCAGTAGTTCCACTGGCTTTTGCCGCGAAAACGGGGGGCGCGGTCGTAAAAAATGGCCACCTGACGATAGCCCACCCAGGCAAAGATCCCTTTCATAAAGCGGGTGCGCTCCCGCAGTTGCCTGATGGCGTCCACCACCTGCCGATCCAGTAGCCGAAAGTCCCCGGTATTGCGCGGGATCCGCACCTGGCTGAGCTGGTCGATGACCCAATAAAACCCGTTGGCCGTCAAGCGCTTGAGCCAGCTCTCTCCCCGGCGGCTGCGGCGCACCGCATACACCACCTGATACCCCTGCCGCCACTGCTGCAGCATCTCCGGGATCAACTCCGGGGGATCCTGCAGGTCGGCGTCGATGGGCACAACGGCTCTGCCCGCAGCGTAGTCCAAGCCGGCGGTGAGGGCAATTTCCTTGCCAAAACCGCGGGAGAGGTTCACCACCTTGATGCGGGGATCCTGACGATGGAAAGCGATCAGCTTTTCCAGCGTGTCGTCCTCGCTGCCGTCGTTGACACAGATGATCTCGTAGGGGATCCCCAACGGATCCAAGGTTAGGCGCAGGCGCTCGAACAAATGTTCCAGGTTGTCCGCCTCATTTTTGCAGGGGATGACAACCGAGAGCTCAGGGGCAGCAGGCTCAGAGGACATAGGAGAGCAGGGATCCCGTACCTGGCGATTATTCTGCCATCACGGGGTGCTATGGGTTTGCCGACATCTCCGCCACAATCGAGCGCAGCTCATCCTCTGAGATGCGGTAGACCTCGTTGCAGAACTGGCAAACCGCCTCTGCTCCCTTATCGGTGCGGATCATGTCGATGAGCTCGTCCCGCCCCAACATGCGCAGCGCCCCCTTCACCCGGTCGGAATTGCACTGGCAATAGAAGCGGATGGTGCGCACCTCCGGCGCGATCTTGAGATCCAAGTCGCCCAGGCAAATTTGCAACAGCTCCCGCAAACCGCCGCCGTAGGCCAGCATTGGGCTGAATTCCTCTACTTTGGCCAAACGGGCCTCCATCTCCGGGATCAGACTGGCTGGCGCTCCCGGCATGAGCTGCATCAGCACTCCACCGGCGGCGCGCACCCGCTGGGAATCGAGGTTCACCCCCAAAAGAACTGCCGAAGGGATCTGCTCCGAGGAGGAGAGGTAGTAGCTGATATCATCTCCCACCTCTCCCGAAACCAGTTCCACAGCACTGGTGTAAGGCTGGCCGTAGCCCAAGTCCCGCAGCACATGGAGGTAGCCGTAACGCCCAACGGCCTGACCCACATCCAACTTGCTCTCAGGGGTGAGAGGAAGTTCAATGGCAGGGTTGCTCACATAGCCGCGTACCGTGCCGTCCATGCCGGCATCTACGTAGATGCCGCCCAAGGGGCCATTTCCCTTCAGTTGCAGGTTGATCCGCGCCTGGCGTCGCTTCAGGTTGGCCGCCAGCAACAGGGCTGCACTCATAGCCCGCCCCAGCGCCACTGTCGCCACATAGGAGAGCTTGTGCCGCTCCCGCGCTTCCTGGACTGCCTGGGTGGACACCAAGCCCACCACCCGAATCTTGCCCTCCGCCGCCGTAGCCCGGATCAGGTGATCCGGAAGAGATGAAGGCGGTGTACTCTCAGAAATATCCTTGGTTCGCTTCAATCGTTCTGACCCAGAGGCATCCGTCATCACAACCTCAACTCCTGCCTCGAAAGCAAGCCTGCAGGGATCCCCTGGCGACTTACTTCTTTCCCCGTAGGCTCGCTGCCACTTCGCTATAAGTCGGAGCCAGCCTCTACTATACCATCATAGGCGGCTTATCCCCCTGCCCACTAGCCAGAAGCTTGCTCCGCTAGTTTTTCGGCTCAAAGCCAATCACCTTGCCCATGCTGCCGCTCTGCCCTCCGGTTGGCAAAGCGGTTCTTCATCCCAAGTAAGATAGGGAGCGTTTGCAATTCTTCTGCAATTTTTCCCTCTCCTACCAGAGTGTGCCATCCTGAGGATCTAGGCTGATCCAACGCGACCCCCAGCCTGTTGGCCTTACTCTCTGGGTGACTGCTTCATGTTGGATAACCTCACTGCCTACGTCTCGGAACATGCGGCCAAGCGTCGCTGGCGGGAACGCGCCTACAGCCGCTTTTTGCAGGATTGGCGGCGACAAGTGGTGCTGCTGCGCCGCCAACGGGCCGGTGAATTCGGCCAGCCGCTGGGGGATCCCTCCTGTATTTTCAGCGCCCAGTCGACCTGGTTGCGCTGTGCCGTCAACCCGCGAGGGCCCTGCCAGGGCTGCCCCCACTATTCCCCGCTTGCCTCTCCGCTGCCGGATCCTCACCCTGATGTGCTCGGTTAGTTCGCCGGATCCAAATCTGTTCAGACTCCCACTCATGCCAAAGGAAAACCGGCGGCGAAAGAAGGGATCCCATCCCCAGTCAACCTTCGACACTCCCCCTGCCGACCGGCTGGTTAAACGCCAAGGCAACGGCATAGCTGTTTCCCCGGAGCGCTGGGGACTCTGCGCAGTTCCCCAGCTCATCAGCCCAGAGCTCTGCCCGCACCAAAGTACGGGGCTACCAAGCTATCCCTCTGTGTCAAAATGAAAGAACGGTAACTCCATCGGCAAAGGTGAGATTCATGGCCCTTCACCTCTCGGCAGAGCACCTCCACGCCATCCGCCAGCATGGCGAGCAAGCCTTTCCCTACGAGGGCTGCGGCATTTTGATCGGCGAGCTCAAGGGAGCGGACAAAATCGTCCATGAACTCTGGGCGGTGGCCAACACCTGGGATCAAGCCGAAAACCCCTTGGCAGACGGCGAATCCAGCCGCCGCCGCTTCTTGATCGACCCGGCGGATTTCAAGCGGGCCAACGACCATGCCGTGCGCAAAGGCCTGGGGATCCTGGGCACCTACCATTCCCACCCCAACCACGCGGCTGTTCCCTCCGAGTTCGATCGCCAGCACGCTTTTCCCTGGGGCTTTTCCTGTGTGATCGTCAGCGTGCGCGAGGGCAAAGCAGAGGAGGTGGCCAGTTGGGTTTTGGATGAGCAGGAGCAGCCCCAACGGGAGCCGATGCAGATTTGGGAAGACAAATCTCTGCCCTCGCTTGTGGCTCGGGCTGGCTAGAGAAGCTGACTGCTGTTTTCCCGCCAACCTTCCTTCCAAAAATGAGGCTTATGGCTGAGAAGCTTTGGGATCCCTGGTGGGCAATGACTGGGGTGAGGGTTGTCGGAAAAAGCGGTACTCTGAACTTGATGAGGTGACACTTGGAATAGTTCAGCTCAGAACCTCAAGGTGTAGATCAACCAGATCGCTAGAACCCTTCCCCGAACTCCCATGGCAACCAAAGTCTTGATTCCCTCCCCCTTGCGTCCCTACACCGACAACCTGGAAGCTGTCGAGATCGAGGGCAGCAATGTCGGCGAAGTGATGAGCAACCTGATCGCCCGCTATGGCGAGCTAAAGCGCCACCTCTACACAGAAGACGGCAAGTTGCGCAATTTCGTCAACGTTTACCTCAATGACGAGGACGTGCGCACGTTGGCCCAAGGCGACAACACGCCGGTGGGAGAACAAGCCGTCATCAGCATCGTTCCTGCTATTGCCGGAGGGCGTTGACCATGTTGAACCTGGACACCAGCCAAGTCAGCCTCTCCCGCGAGGAGATGGAGCGCTTTTCTCGCCACCTTATCCTGCCAGAGGTGGGCCTGGAAGGGCAGAAGCGGCTGAAAGCGGGCAAGGTGCTGTGCATTGGCACCGGCGGGCTGGGCTCGCCCCTGTTGCTGTATTTGGCGGCAGCCGGTGTGGGGCGGATCGGCATCGTCGATTTCGATGTGGTGGATGTGTCGAACCTGCAGCGGCAGGTGATCCACGGCACCTCCTGGGTGGGCAAGCCCAAGGTGGAATCGGCCAAAAACCGCATCCTGGAGATCAACCCCTATTGCCAGGTGGACGTTTACAACACCGCTCTGAAGGCCCACAATGCCCTGGAGCTGTTTGCCAACTACGACGTGATCGTGGATGGCACCGACAACTTCCCCACCCGCTACCTGGTCAACGATGCCTGTGTGCTGACGGGCAAGCCCAATGTCTACGGCTCGATCTTCCGCTTCGAGGGGCAGGCGACGGTTTTCAACTACGAGGATGGGCCCAACTACCGCGATCTCTACCCCGAGCCACCGCCACCGGGGCTGGTTCCCTCCTGTGCCGAGGGGGGCGTGCTGGGGATCCTGCCCGGCATCATCGGCCTGATCCAGGCCACCGAGACGGTGAAAATCCTGCTGGGCATCGGCACGACCCTGAGCGGGCGGCTGCTGCTTTACGATGCTCTAAAAATGAGCTTCCGCGAGCTGAAGCTGCGCAAAAACCCCGCCACTCCCCCCATCACCCAGCTCATCGACTACGAGCAGTTCTGTGGGATCCCGCAAGCCACAGAACAAGCCAGCCAAGCGGAGATCCCCGAGATCAGCGTGGCTGAGCTGAAGGCGCGGATGGATGCTGGCCAAGACTTTGTGTTGGTCGATGTGCGCAACCCCAACGAGTGGGAGATCGGCCGGATCCCTGGCGCTCACCTGATCCCGTTGCCGCAAATCGAAAACGGCGATGGGGTGGAGCAGGTGCGAAAACTCCTCAACGGCTCGGAGCTAATCGTCCACTGCAAGAGCGGGGTGCGCTCGGCCAAGGCCTTGAAGATTCTGCAAGCAGCCGGGATCCAAGGGAAAAACCTGCGCGGGGGGATCCTGGCCTGGGCTGAGGCTTACGATCCCTCCATTCCCAAGTACTAGTTCAAAGCCCTGGCTGTCCCTTGCCCTGCAGTTGAAGGCACAAGCGGCCTGCCGCTGCGCGGAAGCCAGCCCAGTAGCAGTGCGGTCAAGGGCGGCTGTCTGTTTCGGCTTCTCTCCTGCCCTTTGTCCTGCTCTAGCATAGATCTTCGAGGGTTCCTCTCCCTTTTTCGCCTCCCCTTTTCCATGAGTGCCACTTTGCCGGCAGAGACAGAAACCATCTTTCACTCCATCCCCGAAGCCCTGGAGGACCTCAAGTGTGGTCGCATGGTCATCGTGGTCGATGACGAAAACCGGGAAAATGAAGGGGATCTGATCTGTGCTGCCCAGTTTGCCACGCCAGAGGTGATCAACTTCATGGCCACCTATGGGCGGGGCCTTATCTGTCTGGCCATGCAGGGATCCCGCCTCGACGAGCTGAAGATCCCGCTGATGGTGGGGCAAAACACCGACAGCAACCAGACAGCTTTTACCGTCAGCATTGATGCCGGGCCAGAGTTAGGGGTTTCTACAGGCATTTCCGCTGCCGACCGCGCTCGCACCATCCAGGCGGCCATCCATCCCCATACCCGACCGGAAGATCTGCGCCGCCCTGGGCATGTCTTTCCGCTGCGGGCGCGGGAGGGCGGGGTGCTCAAACGGGCCGGCCACACGGAAGCGGCGGTGGATCTGGCCATGTTGGCCGGGCTGTACCCGGCAGGGGTGATCTGCGAGATCCAAAACCCGGATGGCTCGATGGCCCGCCTGCCCCAGTTGATCGAATTTGCCCGTCAGCACAATTTGAAAATTATCACCATCGCCCATCTGATCGAGTACCGCCTGCGCACCGAACGGCTGGTGCACCGGGGGGCTATCGCCACTTTGCCGACGGAGTTTGGCCAGTTTCAGGTCTACGGCTACCGCGACACCCTTAACCAGGTAGAACACCTGGCGCTGGTGAAGGGGGATCCGACCCAATTTGCCGCCAAGCCCGTCCTGGTGCGGGTGCATGTGGAATGCCCCCTGGGGGATGCGCTGGGATCCCTGCGCTGCGACTGTCGCCGCCAATTGACCGCCGCCCTGAAGATGATCGACCACCAGGGCCAGGGGGTGCTGGTGTACCTGCGCCGGCAAGAGCTCAGCCTTATCGAGCAAATCAAGTCCTATGCTCGCCAAGATCTAGGGCTAGCTGAAACTGGGCCGCCAGCAGCGATGGATCTGCGGGATTACGGCATTGGCGCCCAGATCCTACGCGATGTGGGGGTGCGGAAGATGCGCCTGATCAGCAATACCTCTCGCCACATCAGCGGCCTGAAGGGATTTGGCCTGGAAGTGGCCGAGCGGGTGCCCCTACTGCTGGAAGAGGAGGACGTGAATTTGCACTTGAAGCCCTCCTGCCCCCTCAGCGGGAAATCCGAGCCGCAACTCTACTCCGGCTTAGGCCTGTAGAGCGTTGTAAGGCCGAGCGCCCCGGTAGAAGAGGGATCGCGCTGAAGGCAGCTCGGCATCGACCCTAGAGACCTCAGCAGCTCGCTCCCAGAAGCGCCAGAAGACTCGCCTGCGGGGGGAGGGAGACGGTGCCGCTGGCTGAGAAGAACCCCCCTGCAACAGTTGCTTCGGCAAAACCGGCACTTCCGATCCCACCCGCGACCACACCTCAAACCTAGGAGGGCGCACCACCACAATGCTGATCAAGGAGCCGCGATCCATCTCGCGGCGGCAACTGGCGATAGCGTCCTGCAGCCGAGCAAAGCTGCGGTTAAAAGCGTAGAAATAATCCTGAAAGCGGATGGCCTCCCAAAACCCTTCCTTTGTCACCGCCACATGGTCGTGGTCGGCGGAGGCGTAGTCGAGGATCACCATACGTGTAAAGACTGATTAGTGATGAGTCAAATCAGGATGGTTTTTTACCGTATTTCCACTTAAGCACGACATTGCACAGCCCGTCATCCGCGAAATGGCTTGCTTGCAACAAAAGGAGTTTTCTCGCCCTTGCTGCTCATGGGATCCCGCCCAATTCCTGTTGCAGCTTGGCCATGGCTGCTTCTCCGATGTGAGGGGAAGCACAGACCAGGTTGGGCGTGCGGATCAGGTCGGATCGGGCTTGGCGCACCAGAGCGCGCAGGGTAGAGTAGCTGGCCTCGTCGCAGATGAGGGTGTGGGCGCGGCGAATCAGGGATCCCACCCGTTCCGTATCGGAAATCACCGCTGTCAGCACCAGCAGGTCTGCTCGCAAGCTTTGGACGATCACCTCGGCAACTTCTAGTAGGGCAGTGCTGATGCTCACCAGCCCCAGACAAGCGTGGGAAGGCAATTGGCGGATCAGGGCAATTTCGCGGGCGTAATCCGACACCTCCACCGGGAGCACACGGGCCCCCCGCGGCTGGGCAATGGCCTCGACGGCGCTGAGAAAATAGTGCAGCGTCACCACAGTGCCGGAATGGATCTGATCCAGCACGGCGGCCAGGTCTTCCAACAGCACCAACTGGACCCGGATGCCCAAAGTCTGTTGGATTTGTTGAGCCATGAGTTGTCCTGTGCCCAAGTCTCGGCGGGGCACGCACACCAGCACCTGAGCACTGCAGCGCAGCCGCCAGTCGATCTCGGCCAGCAGCAGATCCCGCACCTGCTCCAGAGAAAAGCCTTGCTGCTGAAGCTGATCGATGCCCTGACGCACCTGCTCCAGCGCCTGTTTGGATCGATCCAGGTTCTTGCTGAGACCGCGAGAACGGTTAACCGCCTGGCGAGCAGTGCCGCTCACGTAAATGCCGGAGGCGGCGCGAGTTTCCACCAGGCCCATGGCCTCCAGTTGGCGGTAAACCTTGTGGATGGTGTTGCGATGCAGGCCCGTCTGCATGGCCAACTGACGGGTGCTGGGCAGGCGACAGCCGGGAGGAAATTGCCCGCAGGCAATGCCAAAACAGAGCAAGTTGAAGAGCTGGACTGAGCCAGGGATCCCGCTCTCCGGCTGAATAGAAATGCGCATCATGGCCTGCTTTTCTCCGTGACGTACTCCCGCACCCATGCTGACGCATAGAGTGCAGGCTTCCCAGTGACTCCTGCCCGATAGCAGGACATTTCCTGAGCTTGAAGAACGGGACGCCCCACCGCTCTGGATTTGATGACCCTCGCCGAGTTGTGATCCCTGCCAATACTCAGCCCACAGTGCGGACAATCGTGCCACCGCTCATGCAGCTTTTTGGGCACATCTCGACCACACCCCGAGCGCTCTTGACTCGTGCCATTTGGATCCCCTGCAATCGTCAACAGCCCAGCTCTTTCAGCCTTGGCTGCCAAGATTTGCAGGAACTCACCCCAACCGGCGTCATCGATAGATTTGGCCAACCTTGTCCTTGCCAGACCTTTGATGTTCAGCGCCTCATGGGCTATATGTCTTGCAAAAGCTGATGAGCAACTTTGTGGTGAAAATCCCGGCGCTGGTTGGCTACTTTCTGATGCGCCTTGCTCAACCTCTTGACCGCTTTCTGGTAGCGGTTTGACCCCTTCTGCTTGCGCGATACAGACCGTTGCAGCCGCTTGAGGGGCTTTTGCGCTTTACGGTAATACTGAGGAACCTCGATAACCTCACCCTCATCGGTGACCAAGAAAGAGCTTAGCCCCAGGTCTATCCCCATCGTGTTTTCCCACGTTGGCGGGTCAGGGCTCCATTCCGGGACAGACGGATCCTGCAGGTTCAAGGTGAAGTACCACCCATCCACCTTGCGGGTGATGGTGGCCGTTTTAATCACGAAGCCGTCCGGCAAAGGACGGTGTTGGATGAGCTTGACCGGCCCAATCTTGGGCAGATGGATAAACTTTCCCCGGATACAGTCCTGCTTCATCTGAGGGAAAGCGATTTTGCTCCCACCCGTTGAACCGTTCTGCCAAGCGATAGTTGTACTGCTTACGCAGCAGCTCCAGCCACTCACCCATCAGGGCGACTTGGCTAGCAGTGGGCCGCAAGCGGTACTGGTAAGCGGTTCTCATGATGAATGCATTGTACCTGTTGAACGCTCCCGCCTCTCATCCCGACTCTGACCGGCCCGCCCCATATATCCCCTCGCCCCCCTATATCCCCCCGTATACGGGGGGACTGGGGGACTGGGGGGCTGGGATATAGGGGGGTACAGAGCGGGGCTTCCAGGACTACGTCCCGCTAGCGCGAACGGCGGATTAGCTAAAGACAGGGATCGTCTGCCAGAAGAATTGCGCCAACACTTCACAAGGATAGGCACTCGAGAACGGCTCGGGCGCATCTTGTCCAAGCGACGCTGCGGGGGCAGGGATCCCCTCTGTTGCTGCGCCCACCCCCAACCCAATGGCCGACGATCCGGCCTCCGAAGGACAGGGGATCCCGCCCTGGTCTTGTTACAGAAATTTAGAATCGTTACAATAGTTAGCATCTTTGCATTGCAGGTTGCATCTCATGGCACTCACTCAGCAGTTTCCCGTGCTGCTCGTCTCGGTTTTGCGTCACGACAGCGTTCCTCCGCGGTGGTCCCAGTTGGGGTGGACCGTCTTGCGGGTGGTGGCGGGGCTATTCATGATTCACAACGGCCTCGACAAGCTGGCCGATATCGAAGGGTTTGCGGCGGCCTATGTGGAAGTGATCGGCTTGCCGTTCCCCATCTTTTTCTCCTATGTAGCCGCCTACACTGAACTGATCGCAGCTCCCCTGGTGGCCCTGGGCCTGTTCACGCGGCCCGCCGCATTGAGCCTGGTGGCCACGATGGCGGTGGCCATGTTTCACCACATCAAGGTGGCCGGCTTCAGCATTCCTTACCTGGAGCTATCGGCCATCTACGCGGCCATCTTCTTGGCCTTTGCCGTCAATGGCGGCGGTTGGTTCTCTCTGGATCAGCTCTTGGTGAACGGCATTGAGGCGGGGCTGAACCGCTCCAGCCGACAAAAGTTGGAGAGCTTGCAGTCTTCGCTGCAGGCCACCGAGCAGGTGATCGCCCTGGGCGAGCAAGAGGCCGAAGCTGCCCAAACCCCTCGCTCCTAAGCCAACTTCCCAGAGGGAGAGGGGACCGGGGGTGAGGGCTAAAGGCGGCTGGCGGCCCGCTCCATCAGGCGTTGGTGGGTGGAGCGTACCGGCTCTCCCGGCTTGGGCTGTCGCTGTACGTAGGTGCCATCGGGACGCAATTCCCAAGCTTGCCGGTTATCCGTCAGACAGATCTCCAAGATCGCCTTCAGCTCTTGCTGCAACAGGGGATCCTCTACAGGGGTTACCACCTCGACGCGGCGATCCAGGTTGCGGGTCATGTAGTCGGCGCTGCCGATGAAGTACTCTTCCTGGCCGCCGTTGTAGAAGTAGAAGATGCGGGAGTGCTCCAAGAAGCGCCCGATGATGCTGATGACACGGATGCGCTCGCTCAGGCCCGGGATCCCTGGCTTCAGGCAGCACATGCCACGCACAATGAGGTCGATCTCCACCCCTGCCTGGCTGGCCTCGTAGAGCACTTGGATCATGCGCGGGTCGGTGAGGGAGTTGACCTTGACGATGATGCGTCCCCGCTGGCCGGCTTGGGCATGGCGCATCTCTCTCCGGATCAAGGCTTCCATCCCCTGGCGCAGGGTGCGAGGGGCCACCAGCAGCTTGCGGAAGTGCCGTTGCCGCGAATAGCCCGTCAGCAGGTTAAACAATTCTGTTACATCGTTACAGAGAGTCTCATCGCAGGTAAACAGGCCCAAGTCAGTGTAGATGCGGGCGGTCTTGGGGTTGTAGTTGCCGGTGCCGATGTGGACATAGCGGCGCAGGGATCCCCCCTCTTCCCGCACCACCAGCGCCAGTTTGCAGTGGATCTTCAGCCCCGGCAGGCCGTAGGCCACGTGCACCCCAGCTTTTTCCAGCTTCTTGGCCCAGAGGATGTTGTTTTCTTCGTCGAAACGGGCTTTGAGTTCCACCAGGGCGGCCACCTGCTTGCCGTTCTCGGCAGCCTGGATGAGGGATCCCACCACCGAGGAGTCGCCGGAGGTGCGGTAGAGGGTTTGCTTGATGGTGAGCACCTGGGGATCGTTGGCCGCCTCCTCCAAAAACCGTTCCACACTGGCAGCAAAGGAATCGTAGGGGTGGTGCACCAGCAGATCCCCTTCCCGGATGACGGAGAAGATATCCACCGGCTCATCGCTGACCGAGGCAGTACGCAAGCGGGGAGGGGTGACGGGCCCCCAAGGGGGATCTTTTAAATCAGGGCGGTTGAGGTTGAGAAACGCCATCAGCCCCCCCATGTTGAGGAGCCCATCCACCTCGTAAACGGAGTCGGCATCCAGATGCAGCTCTTCGCACAGCCGTTGGCGAATGGCAGAGGGCATCGACTTGGCGATCTCCATGCGCACCACCGAGCCAAAGCGCCGTTTGCGCAGCTCTTCTTGAATGGCTGCCAGCAGATCGTCGGCCTCGTCCTCTTGGATCTCCAGATCGGCGTCGCGAGTGATGCGGAAGGGGTAGTACTCCAGCACTTCCATGCCCACGAACAGGGCCTCCAGGTGATGGGCGATCACCTGATCCAGCGGCACGAAGCTCACCCCGTCCCGCAGCGGCACAAAGCGGGGCAGGGTGTTGGGCACCTTGACGCGGGCAAAGTGTTCCTTGCCGGTCTCCGGATCCCGCACCACCACCGCCAAGCTGAGGCTGAGGTTGGAGATATAGGGAAAAGGATGGCCCGGATCCACCGCCAAGGGGGTGAGCACGGGAAACAGGCGGCGGTCGAAATACTCCCGCAGCTCCTGCCGCTCCGGTTCGGCCAGCTCGGAAAAATCGCGGATGTGAATGCCCTGTTCCGCCAGCTTAGGCACCAGTTCCTGCCGAAAACACTCGTGTAACTTTTGAATCAGGGGGCGCAGGCGATTGGAGATCTGCCGCAACTGCTGCTGCGGTGTGAGGCCATCTGGAGTCAGCACCAACACACCCGTCTCCAACTGACGGCGAATCACCGCCACTCGCACCATGAAGAATTCGTCCAGGTTGCTCTCGAAGATGGCCAGAAACTTCAGCCGCTCCAACAGGGGAGTGCGCTCGTCCAGAGCCTCGTGCAACACTCGGGCGTTGAACTCGATCCAGCTCAGCTCGCGGTTGAAATACTGCTCCGGCAAGGCATAGCCCTCCTGGATGGGCGCAGTCGGGATCCCGGGCTGTCCGGCATCGGGATGGCAGCCTGTCGCGTCGGGGTTGTGGGGCGACAAGGGAGAGTCCGTTTCCTGGGGGCGCGGAGTCATGGTGGCAGAGGTCTGGGTTGTCTCAAACACGTCAACAACGGCTGCAGCCGACCCCATCCTATCCTGCTGGGTTCTGCTTAGACGAAACGGAAGTAGCCACAACAGGCTTGGGCGGACGTTCTGGCAACAGCCCTTGGGAGCGCGTGAGAAGAATCACCTGCAGCAAGATCCCGATCAACAAAATGCGCAAGGGGCCGGCCCGGGTGGCCCATTGGGGCGGCAGACGGTTGGTCAACCATTCGCTGCCCGACCACACGCCCCAAATCACCAGCGCCCCCAGCAGGGCGCCGCGGTTGTTGCCGCTGCCCCCGGCAATCAACATCACCCAGACGATGAAGGTGGCAAACTCCGGCTGGAAGGCTTCCGGGCTGATGAAGTTGACAAAATGGGCATAGAGCGCCCCCGCCAGCCCCATGAGCATGGATCCCAGGACAAATGCCTGCAAACGAAACTGGAGCACATCTTTGCCAGCGGCTAGGGCTGCCGGCTCGTCCTCGCGGATAGCCCGCAGCACCCGTCCCCAAGGAGAGCGATAGGCCCGCTCGCTCAGCCAGTAAACCACCGCCAAGACCAGCAGCACCAAGCCCAAGTACAGCAGCGTATCCTGTCCTGGGATCCAGCCGCGAAAGGGCCGCGGAATGCGGGTGATGCCACGCACGCCGTTGGTCAGCCAGCCCTCGTTTTTCAGGATTTGGCTGATGATCTCGGCAATGCCGATGGTGGCGATGGCCAAGTAGTCGGAGCGCAGCTTGAGGGTGATCAAGCCGATCAAAAAGGCGATCGCCCCGGCGGCGACCACCGCCATGGCAAAGCCCACCCAGAACGGCAGATCGAACCCGCCCAGGTGCTCAGGGGTGGGCGGCGTCGTGGCAATGGCGCTGGCGTAGGCCCCCACAGCAAAAAAGGCCCCCACCCCAATGTTGAACATGCCGGCGTAGCCCCACTGGATATTGAGGCCCAGCACCAGCACGCCGTAGATCCCCACTAAAACCAAAAAGAAAATGGCGTAGCTCAACATCAGGCCCGTCCTCCCAACAGCCCTGTGGGCCGCAAGATCAGCAACAGCACCAGAATGGCAAAGGCCACCCCCGTCTTGTAGGCTGGGCTGAGCACCAAAGTAGAAAACTCCTCCGCCAGGCCAATCACCAGCCCCCCGGCGATGGCCCCGTAAGGGCGACCAATGCCGCCGAGGATGGCTGCAGCGAAAACGGGCAACAGCAGCCGCCAGCCCATGGTGGGGTGCAGCCGCGTATCCAGGCCCAGGAAGATGCCCGCCACACAGGCCAAGGCGGCGCCAATGGCCCAAGTCCAGAGAATGATCCGCTCCGTATCGATGCCGGTCACCTTGGCCAAGTCAAAATTGTCGGCCATGGCCCGCATGGCTTTCCCCACCCGCGTGTGCTGCAAAAACAGGTGCAGCGCCACCACCAACAGCGCCGTTCCCACCAGAATCGCTACCCAATCCGGCTTGACGCGCAGCCCCCAAAACTGCCAGGGCAACTGGATGCCGCTGCGGTACACCTGGTTGTTGGGCCCCCAGAGAATCTGCACCAAGCTGCGCAAGATCAGGGCCGTGCCAAAAGAAGAGATCAGCAAAATCACCGGCGCTTCCCGGCGCAGGCGGCGATAGACCAGTTGGTCGATCCCCACCGCACACAGTGCTGTCGCCAAGGCCGCCGGGATCCAGCTCACCTCTAGCGGCCAACCCCAGCCGACAAACGTCAGGGCAAAGTAGGCCCCCAAGGTCATCAGATCCCCGTGGGCAAAGTTGGCAAAGCGCAAAATGCCAAACGTGAGAGACACCCCAATCGCCCCCAAAGCATAGATGCTGCCCAGGACGAGGCCGTAGATGAACAGTTGCAACAGTTGGGTCACACCTGCCCCCGCAATACCCTGCCCTGATGATGCCACAGCGGGATCCCATCCGGCCCAGCGGCAGGGTAAAGCTAGGGTAGGAGAAAGCGCGCAAGAGAGAGAGCCATGCAGCCCAGTTCTTCTCGGATCCTAGGTTGGCTAGTGGTTTTGGCCCTGCTGAGCGCTGCCTGTGGTGGGCCGGAGCCACCCCCGGCCAGGGATCCCGAGGCTCCTTCCGCACCCATCTCCACCCCCCAGTTGATCTACGAAGACATCACCCTCACCCAGGCCAAACCCGATGGTGGCCTGCTCTGGCGCCTCCAGGCTCGCCTGGCCGAATACGAGTCCCCCCCAGAAAATGGCACCACTCCCGTGCAGTTGGGATCCGCCCATTTGCAGTCTATCGAGGGAGAGTTTTTCGACGCAGAGGATCGCGCCATTCGCGTCCGGGCCGAGCGGGGATCCGCCTACCCCGGCGAGCGGCGGCTGGAACTGACGGGCCAGGTGGAGGTGGAATCGGAGCGGGACAACCTGCGCCTGCAGGCAGAGCGGCTGCAGTGGTTGCCGGAACAGCGCCTCCTCGAAGCCGAGGGCCAGGTGCAGGTGGAGCTGTTGGACGGCCGGGGATCTCTGGAGGGGGATCGCTTGCGCATCGACTTTGGCCAAGCCCAGATGCAACTGGAGAATCGGGATCCGAGCCAACCGGTGCGGGCCAAGTATCGGGATCCGGAGCTGGAGCTGGCCGCCCGCCGTTTCTTGTGGGAATTTGGCGCCGGCGAGGTGCAGGCGCTGGGAGCAGTCGAGGTGGATGCCCCCCAGCAAAGGGTGCGCCTCAGCGGCGAGCAGTTGCGGGCTCCGCTGCCCCTAACCGAGCTGCGCCTGCTGGGCAACGTGAAAGCCAAAGCCGTTCGCGTTGGCGGGACGGAGTCCCTGCAAACCGGCCAAGAGTTGCAGGCCCAAGAGATCCGCTGGCGCATCGGCTCCACCCAACTGCAGGCCCTGGGCAATGTGCGCTACCGCCAACCTGGTCAGGCTTTGACTGTGAGTGGCGACAGGGGCCTGCTCGACTGGCAGAGCAACACCATCCGGATCCAAGGCAACAGCCAAACCCATCTCACCCTGCCCTAAGGGCCAAAAGGCCGGCGGGAGCGTGTCAAGATAGTTTAAGAACCCTCTGGGGTGGGTTGTGGTGAGGTTTCCAGAAATGGCAGAGATGCCGAAGGGGGAGCGCCCCAACATTCTATTGATCGTGCTCGATACCCAGCGGGCAGATCGTCTCTCTTGCTACTGGTCGGAGGAAGAGCGGGCCCGCCAAGTCCCCACTAGCCCCAACCTGGATCGGCTGGCGGCAGAATCCACCCTCTTCGAGCGGGCCATCGCCCCCGCCCAGTGGACGATCCCCTCCCACGCCTCCCTGTTTACGGGGGAATATCCCAGCACCCACCAGACTGTCCAGGCAGACCTGGAGCTGAGCCCCGCCCTGCCCACCCTGGCGGAGCTGTTGAAACTGGGCGGCTACACCACCGTGGGCTTTTGCAACAACCCCCTGGTCGGGATCCTGAAAAACGGACTGCGGCGCGGCTTTGACACCTTCTACAACTACGGCGGGGCCCTGCCCACCCGCCCCCCCGAAGGCAATCCCTTGCCCACCCCCCTCAACCGCTGGCTGGCCGCCTACACCCAGTTTTGGCGCCGCCTCTCCTACCCGGTGCAAAACGCCTTTGCCCGCTCTGATACTCTCTTCCAACTGGCGCTGCACCCCTGGTTTGCCTCCCTCTGGACTCGGCTGATGAACTTCAAGGGCAACACGGCTGCCTCCATTGCTGACCTCAACGGTTACTTGCAGCAGATGGCCCGCCGCCAGTTGGATGGGCAAGCGCCGCCCTTCTTTTGCTTTGTCAACCTGATGGAGCCCCACCTGCCCTACTGGCCGCCGGAGCCCTTTGTGCAGAAATATGCTCCCTACTTCAAGACCAACCGCGAGGCGCGCGACTTTTTGCGGGAGTATAACGCCCAGCCCTACCGCTGGATGGCGCCCCTGCCCCAGCCGCTTTCCCCGCTGCAGGCCCAGGTGCTCAGGGACATCTACGATGCCGAGGTGGCCTACCAGGATCACCTGCTGGGATCCGTCTTCGAGACCCTGCGCCACACCGGCCTAGAGCAGAACACCCTGGTGGCCATCGTCGCCGATCACGGCGAAGGCTTAGGGGAACACGACTTTGTCGGCCACGCCTTTGTGGTTTACGAAGAGCTGATCCGCGTCCCCCTGATCCTGCACTACCCCGGCTACTTTCCAGCAGGAAAGCGCGTGGCCACCCCCGTTTCCACCCGCCGCCTCTTCCATACTCTCTTGGAAGCAGCCGGCTTCCGCCCCAGCCTTTCTCTAGCCAACGGCGCCCCCCGCGTCAGCCTCCAGCTTCGCCGCGAGATCGCCCGCCTCAGCCTGAGCCGCACCCTGGCCGGCGAGGATCCGGAGCAGGGAGTGGTGCTCAGCGAAGCCTTCCCGCCCCAGATTCTCCTGCGCGCCATGGAAAACCGCAACGACAACCTGCTGCAGGCGCGCGCCTGTTACGACACCCGCCGCGCTCTCTACGAAGGGGTGACCAAGCTGATCCAAACCGGAGATCGCCCCAGCCTCTACAACCTGGAGCAGGATCCGGCGGAACTGCAGGACTTGCTGGCGGCCGGGATCCCTTCTGAGCCGGGATCCCTTTCCCCCCAGGCTTGGCTAGACCGCCTGCGGCAAGGGCTGAGGCAGTGGTTGGAGTGGGCAGAATCGCGCCGGCCCAGCACCGCTCCTCGCCGAGTTGACATGGAAAGCAACACAGACTTGGTGCGGCGGATGCAAGAGCTGGGCTACCTGGAGTAGGAGCTATTCCAGCTCTCCCTCTTCCCCCCAATGATCCCGCAGGTAGCCGTTGAGATCATCATAGACATCGGTCTCCTCGGGATCCGGTGTTGGCCAGTCCTCGTTCTGCCCGCCGATGATGACGCGGCTGAGGTTAATGTACTCGAGGCTGAGGGTGCGCAGGGCGTTGATCAGCACATCCAGCGCCAAGGCATCGGCCGTGCCCAGGTCAAACCAGCAGCGGGCCCAGTTGCCCTTTTCTTCCAAGGATCCCATGTTGTGCATCAGGGAGGTCAAGGGAGCTGAGTCGCTGGGGTACTCCAAATAGCTCAGATCCACCTCCGCCTCTTGGGCCACCAGGCGCTCGGCGTTGAATCCCCCCAGCTTGCCCAGCACATACCAGGATTCCAGCACCTCCTTGAGGTACTCCAGCTCCGCTGGAACCGGCGGCTCCGCAAACTCAAACCAGATCCAGAGATTTCCCGGATCGCACTCGCGAAACTCCACTTGCATGGACGGTTCCTCGGCTAGGCCTAGCCATCGATCTTAATCTGGCCCAGCTTACTGGTTTCTCCCCAGAGGGCAAGGATCCTCCTGGCGTCAGCGCTTAGGGAACACCGTTCCGCTTGCGCGAGCAGCGACAGCACCTACCGTTGGGGCCTGCGGCCCGCTGACGCGAGGGGGTCTCCCCAGCCAGTTGCTCAAACGCTCCGCGCTGCTGATGCGACCAGCCGCGGCCCCTCTCCCAAGAGGAGCTAGCCCTCACCCCCAGCCCCTCTCCCAAGAGGAGAGGGGAGTTTGGGATCGAGGCGACAGGCGGTCTCATCGCTGTTGGAACGGCCATAGGGGGGAGTCTTCCCGCCCCAGACAAGGCCAAAGCATCCTATACTGTTGCGGCGGTAGAAATAAGCGGGAAGCTGCTGCCTATGTCTGAACTTCTCCCCTTGCCCTCGCTCCATAACCAGGTGGCGGTGGTCACCGGAGCCAGCCGGGGCATTGGCCGGGCCATTGCCCTTCACTTGGGGGCGATTGGCGCCAAGGTGGTCGTCAACTACGCTCGCTCCGCCGCCGAGGCCGAGTCGCTGCTGCAGGAGATCGCCGCCCTGGGGGGCGAAGGGATGGCTGTGGCCGCCGATGTCTCCCAGCCGCAGGCGGTGGAACAACTCTTCGAGCAGGTGATGGGGCGCTGGGGCCGGGTGGACGTGCTGGTGAACAATGCCGGCATGGCCCGCGACACCTTGCTGCTGCGCATGAAGCCAGAAGATTGGCAGGCGGTGCTGGATCTCAACCTGACGGGGGTCTTTCTCTGCCTGAAGGCAGCCGCCAAGATCATGGTGAAGCAGCGCCAGGGGCGCATCATCAACATCACCTCGGTGGTAGGCTTGGTGGGCAATCCCGGCCAGGCCAACTACAGCGCCGCCAAAGCAGGGGTGGTGGGCCTGACCAAGACGGCAGCCCGCGAGCTGGCCAGCCGCAACATCACCGTCAACGCCGTGGCACCGGGGTTCATCACCACCCAAATGACCGAAAAACTGGATCCTGGCCCGATTTTGGCGCAGATCCCCCTGGGGCGACTGGGATCCCCGGCAGAAGTGGCGGGGCTGGTGCGTTTTTTGGCGGCAGATCCGGCGGCGGCCTACATCACGGGACAGGTTTTTGCCATCGATGGTGGCATGGTGATGAGCTAGGCACTCTACCACGCCAGGGCTAGGCCATCGGCACGGGGTTCGGAAGCCGCAATGAAGTGATCCCCATCCCGCAAGAGGATCTGTCCCCGGCCAAAAAGACCGCAATCCTCTTCTGCGTCCACCACCTGCACTGCATGGCCGCGGGCGGAGAGTTCGCGCACCACCTGGGGCGGCACCGTGCTCTCCAGCGCCACCTGCGGGATCCCCTGATCCCACAGCACTCGCCAGCGGGGCGCATCCAGAGCCGCCTGGGGGTTCAGGCCGTAATCCACCAAATTCACCACCACCTGCACATGGCCTTGGGGCTGCATCGTCCCTCCCATCACACCAAAAGGGCCGAGAGGGATCCCTTCTCTGGATAGAAAAGCGGGGATGATCGTATGGTAGGGGCGCTTGCGGGGGCCCACCTGGTTGGGATGGCCGGGCTCCAGGGTGAAACCCGTGCCGCGGTTGTGGAGAGCAATGCCCGTGCCCGGAACCAGCAGACCACTGCCGAAGCCATCGAAATTCGACTGAATCAAAGACACCATCAACTCACCATCAGCTGCAGCCAGGTAAACCGTTCCCCCCTCCGGCAGCCCTGGCTGGGCCAGGGGGATCGCCTCCCTCTCGATCAACTGCCGCCGCCGCTGTGCATAAGCCTTATCCAGCATCTGGGCAGGACTGACCCGCACATACTCCGGATCCGCCACCTGTCGGCTCACATCGGCAAAGGCCAGCTTCATTGCCTCAATCTGCAGGTGATAGCGCTCGCCGGCATCGTAGGAGATCCGACCCAGCTCAAAACCCTCCAAAAGGTTGAGCGCCATCAAAGCGGCAATGCCCTGCCCGTTGGGGGGGATCTCCCAGACGGTGTAGCCGCGGTAATCTGTATGGATGGGTTCCACCCAATCGGCCCGGTGCTGGGCCAAGTCGGCGGGGGACAGGAAGCCGCCCGTGGCCTCCGAGAAAGCCAGCAACTTCTCCGCCAGCTCCCCCCGGTAAAAACTCTCCCCACCGCTACGGGCAATCTCTTCTAGGGTTTGAGCATGCGGGGGGCTGCTCCAGCGCTCCCCAGCCCGTGGGGCACGCCCTTGGGGAAAGAAAACGGCCTTGAAGGCCTCGTGGCGGGGATCTGGCAGGGGCAAATAGATGGACTCCGCCGCCTGCCACAGTTGGGCCACCCGGGGAGAGACCGGAAATCCCTCTTGCGCCAGACGAAGGGCAGGCACAAACAGACGCTCGAACGGCAGCTTTCCCCAGCGCCGGTGCAAGGTCTGCCAAGCGGAAACTGCCCCCGGCACCGTCACCGCTAACCAATCGTAGGGGGGGATCCGCCCATGGTCCCGGTACCGCTCCGGCGTCAGGGCGGCTGGGCTGCGACCGGAAGCATTCAACCCGTACAGCTGACCCTCCTCCCCCCCCTCCCACACCAGAGCAAAGGCATCGCCGCCAATGCCATTGGAGGTTGGCTCCACCACCGTCAAAGCCACCGCCATTGCCACGGCTGCATCCACAGCATTGCCGCCCGCCCAGAACATCTCCATGCCCGCCATTGCCGCCAAAGGTTGGCTGGTGGCCACGGATCCCTGTCTGCCCATCACCACCCGTCGCCGCGAAGCAAACGGATAGCGATCCAGGGCCTGCCGCAAAAAAGTGGGTGCTGGAGTGGGTGCTGGCATATCGCTACGCGACGCTCTCGCGAATGGGCTGGGCTCCCTACACAGGCAGGTTATCGCTACGCGACGCTCTCGCGAACAGGAGTGCGGCCAACTCCGCAAAGCTGTCCACCACCACATCTGCCCCGGCGTGGCGCAGTTCCTCGGCGGTGAAAGCCGTGGTGAGGCCCACCGCAAAACAGCCAGCCCCCTTAGCGGCGCGGATCCCATGGGTAGAATCTTCAATCACCCAACACAACGCCGGATCCAACCCCACAGCGGCAGCCGTTTTCAGGTAAGGCTCTGGGTCGGGCTTGGCCCGCTGAATGTCTTCGGCGGTAATCACCGCGTCAAACCAGCGGTGCAGGTCGAAGCGCTGGAAAATCTGCGCTTGATCCCGGCGGATGGCCGAAGTGGTGACGGCCAGGGCAGAAAAGCGCTGGCGGCTGGCCGCCAAAAACTCCAGCACCCCCGGCACCAGGGGTACCTCTGCCAGCAGCTCGCCAAAAGCCTTGGCCTTTTCCTCGATCAAGCGCTGCACCAGCAGGGGCTGTTCCGCAGGCGGGGTGTCTGTCTGGTGTTGGACGAGGTACTCGAACATATCGCGGTCGGTGCGCCCTTTGAACTGCAGGGAGATGGGGGCCAAATCCAGGGATAGGTGGCAGCGTTGCAGGGCAATGGCTCCGGCGCGGGCATGGATTGGTTCCGAATCCACAATCACCCCGTCCATATCGAAGAGCAAGCCGGCAGTCACGTCAGCCTTCCCCTGTTGTAGGCACAGCACTTTGGATTGCATAGACATTATATTGCATAGACATTATCGCTACGCGACGCTTTCGCGAATGGGCAAGCACGGGACAGGGATCCTCTTAACAACCATACTGCCCCGTCTCCATCCCCCACCCGCAGAAGCGGCTGGTGATCTGCCAGATGGGATCCAACACATCCGTCAGGGCGTGGTCACTCTCCACCGCCACCAGTTGGGCCCAGGGGCGACGGGCCACATAGTCTCGGCTGGCTTGAATGGGGATGGTGTCGTCTTGGATCCCATGCACAATTAGGGTGGGCACAGGCCGTCGCAACGCCCCATCCGGGTAGCGCTGGGCATCGGCAACAAAGCCGTACTCCAAAGGGAGAGGGCGGCCTTCTCCGTAGTGAAACACCATGAGTTGTCCGGTTCGCTGCCAAGTCTCCACCGCCTCTGCCCCCAGCCGCGGCAGCCAATGGCCCAGAAAGCCAAAGGCCGGTGCCAAGAGCACCAGACGCTGCACGCAGGGTTGCTGCTCGGCCACCCAGGCGGCCACCAGTCCCCCCAAGCTCGAACCAATAAGGGTAACGGGAGGATGGCCCATTTGCGCCAACTGCTCAGAAACCTGCCGGATCTGGCGGGTCAAGGTAAGCTGGGCAAAGTTGCCCTGGTTGAGATCGGGCACCTGCAGAGGGATCCCAAGCTGCTGCAGCCGCTGCCGGAAAAAAGTAGCCTTAGCCGATTGAGGCCCAGAGCCGAATCCGTGCAAGTAGATGACCGCCACGATGACAGGGATCCCTAGGGGCCTGTGGCTGCCGAGAGCCAGCCTGCCCCCAACACCACGCTGATGGAGAGGAAGAGGGTGGCCACCGTCCAGGTGATGCGGTTGAGGTTCTGCTCGGCACTTTTGGAGCTGGAGAACAATTGGGCCTGGCCGCCAATGCCCGCCAGCCCATCCCCTTTGGGGCTATGCAACAACACCAGTATCACCAGCAAAACGGCCGAGGCAGACCAAAGGAACTCGAAGAAGGCTTCCATCGCAGAGGATCCCACTAGGGCACGTTGCTGAAGCTATTATCGCCTGTATCTCCACCCTGGCACACCCTGCGCTCCCCTTCCAAAATCCATTAGATTGGAGTTTCAGCGTGGGATCTCTCACTGCCAACTTTTCCCTCTCTGGGGGACGTTATACAGCCGAGCCTGACCCCGTCTTGACACTTCCCCGACTAAGGGGGGGGATTCTTACGCAGTTCAAAAACGAACTTGTAAAGGCGTTGCCAAACCGCCTCTAGACAGTTCTTTCAGTCAAAGCCCCAAGGTTCTGCTTACTTGTCTGATCGCGTCAGCGGGACGGAGTCCTTGCAGGTTGGCCGAGAGGTTGGCATCTCGCAGACGCTTGCCACCGGTCGGGTTTTTCACCGTGATTAGAGGCTCGCCTGGGAACGGTACGCCTCGTCTACACTATTGGCAAGCAACTAAAGCTGCTTACGGGCTTTTCCGCTCCGCACTAAAGTACGGGGCTAGCAAGCTATCCTTCTGTATTGCCGGTGTCCTGTATGAGCTCTCTTCCGCCTCCTCTGAGCGGGGCCATCGCGTGGCTATTGCTACTCTTGCCGTTGTGGACGGTGGCCAGAGCAGTCGCGGACTTCTTGCATCAAGCTCAACAGATGCACCGCATCCCCTGCCACAAGTGCAGGTTTTACAGCGGCGATCCCCACCTCAAGTGCGCTGTCCATCCTCAGCAAGCTCTGACAGAGGCGGCAATCGGCTGCCCCGACTGGCTTCCAATTTCTGGAGATCCTCGCCAGGGGAGCGCAGTAACCAACAACTGAGCTGCCAGAAGGTGATACTTGCGAGTTTCCCAGGGGATCCCCTAAGTGGGGGGAAACAGTCTCTGATGAACATCGCCGACAAAGGCTTCCACCGCTTCTCGGATCACCTCTCGCAGGTTGGCGTAGGCTTTGGCGAAGGGCGGGATCCGCTCGCTGAGGCCGAGCAGGTCGTGGGTGACGAGAATTTGGCCGTCGCAGGCCGGGCCAGCCCCAATCCCCAGAGTCGGGATCCCGACTTGCTGGGTGATCTGGGCAGCCAATTCCGCCGGCATGTGTTCCAAAACCAGGGCAAAGGCTCCTGCTCGCTCTAGGCTCAGGGCTTCCTGGCGCAGCCGCTCCGCCTCCGAGGGGGTTTTCCCCTGCTGGCGATACCCCCCCAGTTGATGTTTGGCCTGTGGGGTGAGGCCGATGTGGCCCAAGACCGGGATCCCTCGCTGGACCAGAAAGGCCACTGTTTCCACCATGTCTGGGTAGCCCCCCTCCAGCTTCACCCCATTCACCCCTGCCTCCTTCATCAGACGTCCTGCCGAGAGGAGGGCCTGCTCTTTGCAGACTTGGTAGCTCAAGAAAGGCAAGTCGGCCACCAAAAAGGCTCGTTCTACGCCGCGGCGCACTGCCTGGGCGTGGTGGATCATCTGTTCCAGAGTCAGGGGCAAGGTGCTGCTGTGCCCCAAGCTGGTCATGGCCAGGCTGTCGCCTACTAAGATCAAGTCGATCCCGGCCCGATCCAAGATCTGCGCTGTGGCGTAGTCAGCAGCCGTGAGGGCCACCAACGGTTGACCCGCCTGTTTGGCCTGGCGAAAGTGGTGAATGGAAAGGGCAGCCATACCTCTATGATCTCATTTGCCCCGCCATTTCCGGCTGGTCGGGCCGTACCCCCCAAGGGCTTTGGCCCTGGGGTGCTTGGCCAGCTTGCATCTGCCCCATTCCACGAGAGGGGATCCGGGCAGGATAGCCCGTTTGCCGCTAAGATGGTAAAGCCCTATGCAGACTGGAAGGGTGACAGAGTGGTTGATTGTGACGCTCTCGAAAAGCGTTGTGGCCGCAAGGTCACCGTGGGTTCGAATCCCACCCCTTCCGTCCTCGATCAATCCAATGGCGCTCAACGCTGCCAACGCCCGCTAGGGTCAGCATCCGGCCCTCTCCACCTCCGCCAAAGCCCCCGGCAGCCCTGGACTGGCTGGGATCCCTCGCTTTATTAAGTCCCACCTCAGCTTCCTGAAACCTGGATCTCAGGAGGGCACCTTTGCGGATTGGCCCGGCAGGGCTTTCGAGGACTTGTCGCTTAACCGGTCTTCTTGGCTCCCATGTTCACCGCCCCTGCTCTGCAAGCGCAACTGCATCCCCTCATCCAGCGCCTTTCGGAGGCGATTCTGAGCATTTGGGGATCCCACCTCAGCCTGGCTCCCTATGCCCTGCCGGCGGAGCTGGGCTATGTGGAGGGCCGCCTGGAAGGCGAGAAACTGCAGATCGAAAACCGATGCTACCAAGGGGATCCCTTTCGCAAGCTGCACCTGGAGCTGGCCCAGGCCGGGCAAAGCCTGGATATCCTCCACTGCGTCATGTTTCCGCAGCCGCAGTACCCGCTGCCGCTGTTTGGCTGTGACATTGTGGCCGGCCGCGGCCAGGTGAGCGCCGCCATCGTCGATCTCTCGCCGGTCACCCCCACTTTGCCGGATCCCTACATTCAAGAGCTGGAAGCCTTGGGAGCTCATCTCGCCCCTTTCCAAAACCGGCGCCAGTTGCCGCCGTGGGGGACGATTTTTTCTCCCTACTGCCTGTTCATCCGGCCCGGCGATGAGGCGGAAGCCGACCGCTTTTTGTATTTTGCCTGCCGTTACCTGGAAATCCACTGCCGGCTGGCGCAACAGATCCCCCCGCAGACAGATCCTGTCCAGATCCTGGCCCACTACCAAGGGCAGCAGCGCTACTGCAGCCAACAACAGCAAAACGACCGCACCCGCCGCGTTTTGGAAAAAGCTTTTGGCCCCGCCTGGGCCGAGCGCTACCTGAGCACCGTCCTTTTCGATTTGCCCCCCAGTCCTATGCAGATCTAGTGCCGATTAGACGGGATCCCCTTGTAGCCGCTGCTGGATGCTCAACGCCAATTTTTGCCCTAGGAACTCCGGCAGGGTTGGAGTTGCATCCGGCCCCAGCAAGTAGAAAATGAAGCGCGTCTGCTTGCGGCGGAGCATCAGATTGAGGTGAACAACGGTCAACTCCTCCTGCGCCAGAGCGGTCATCACCCGGTAAAACACCCCCGGCTGGTTGTCCACATCCACCAACAGCGTGGGCAGATGAAACACCGGGTCAAAATAAAAAGAAACCTGGGTGTCTTTCAAGCCGGCCTTGAGATCAAACTCCAGCGCCAAGGTTTCGTGAACGGGAAACACCCCCGCCAAGCACTCGTGAATAGCCCGTTCTAGGTTGAGCTTGGTCTGGGCAGAAAGGCTGTGGCCATCGCGCGAGACGGTGACGCGGATAAACACCAAGTGCGGTGAGTAGATCTGCCCGTAAAGGTGGATGCCGTGCACCGAGAGATTGAAAGCGGTGAGCACCCCAAACAGGTCGCTGAGCAGAGAAGGGCGGTTGCGATAGGCCAGACAAACCACCGTCTTGCTGCGCTCGTCCCGCATCTGTACCACGGCCTTGCGGGTTTGGTAGAGGGCATAGGCCAAGCGCAGATTTTGAGCCTGCACCTCGCTGCTGACGAACTGGCTATAAAAAGGCGGAAAGCTGCGGTTAAAGCGCTGCATGAGAGCCGTTCGCGCCAGCGGGACGGAGTGCTTGCGAGTGCTGACTGCGAGCGGCTGGGGATCCTCGTGGCCAGCCCTTTCCCCTCTGGCAAGAGGAGCCACCTTCGGCTGCTGCGCTGACTGCTCGGTTGACATCGACTTTGCCGCCTGCATTGCTTCCTCTCCATCGTTACTCAGCATGCCCCGGCCAAACCTCATCTATCAGTAAAATCACTGAGGCTGGAAAGCACGTCAACGCTGTACCCAATTCTTGTTCAATGCTTTTGGATTTAATCTATCTCACAAGGCCGAGCTGGGCATCCAAGGAACCGCTGAGGGCCATCCCCCAATTGGGGGGAAGTCCATCCCTGCGTCGCTGCCAAGCCGACGGGTGTGCGCCTTCAAATCCCAGACCAACCAGGAACAGTGGGGCAGGCTCTTAAAGCCTAAACTATGAATTGAGGGGAGAACTGCAATTTTTGATATAGAGTGCTGGATTAAGTGCTAGCCTGCTGGCAACTTGGAGTGCTATTCTGTTAGCCAAAACTTCGGTTTTCCTTAGGTTTGTTGAAGGGATCCCCGTGAGCACAACCGTTGCCGACCCCAGCCTGCTCTCGCCTGCCCAAGCGCCGGATCCCGGTGGGGCCTGGTGGGCTCTCAACATCATCGCTTCCCCTGCCCAGGAGGATCAGATCTTTTGGCGGCTGGAGAGCTTTGGCTGTCAGGGCATGGCCAGCCAGGCTCATGGCGAAGATCGAATCAGCATTCACGCCTATTTGCCCTGGTTCCGCGCCACCCTTTTGGATTTGGCCGCTCTGGCGCTGCGCCTGCGGCAAGACGCCCTTGTGGCTGGCCAGCCCATCCCCAAACTGCGCTGGGAACGCATAGAAGCGGAGGATTGGAGCAACAGTTGGAAGCAGCACTGGCAGCCCGAGCCAGTTGGGGACAAGCTGCTCATCTGTCCGGCCTGGCTGGATCCCCCCCCCCATCCCGGTCGTCTCCTGTTGCGGCTGGATCCGGGCATGGCCTTTGGCACGGGCACGCACCCCACCACCCAGCTCTGCCTGGAGGCTTTGGAGATGCGCCTGGGGGCGGGCACAGAGGGGGTAACAGTGGCCGATGTGGGCTGTGGATCGGGCATTTTGTCGGTGGCGGCGGCTCTTTTGGGGGCAAAGCGGGTGTTTGCGGTGGACATCGACCCGCTGGCGGTGCAGGCCACGCTCTACAACCGCGACCTCAACGGCCTCACCGATCGCATTGTGGTGGCCCAGGGGAGCCTGGAGCACATTCCCGAGATGGTGGACGGGCTGGTGTGCAACATTCTGACGGACGTGATCCTGGATATGATCCCAGAGTTTGGCCTGGTGGTGAAAAAGGGGGGGTGGCTGATCCTCAGCGGTATCCTCCTCGAGCAGGCCAAGTTGGTGGCGGAGATGTTGGAGGCCAACGAATGGGCGGTGGCAGCCCTCTGGCGACGGGGAGAATGGTGCTGTCTGAACGCACGCATGACCTGAGTTCTCTGCCCCGCCTGGCCATCGACCCGGCTCAACGGGATGCCGGCGGTGTTCTCCGTTTAACCGGCCCGCAAGAGCACTACTTGCAGCGGGTGCGCCGCCTCAAGCCGGGGGATCCGTTCTTGGTTTTGGATGGCTCCGGCAAGCTGTGGCTGGCCCATTGGCAGCCGCAGGGATCCCAGGTTATGGGCGAGGTGGAGGCGCTGCCGCGGGAGCTGCCCGTTTATTTGCATCTGGGCTTGGCAGTGGTCAAGGGGCCGGGGTTTGACGAGGTGTTTCGCCAGGTCACCGAGCTGGGAGCGGCGCGCATTACCCCTCTGCTGACGGAGCGCACCGTGGTGGAGCCGGGATGGGGCCGGCGGGAACGCTGGCAGAAAATTGTGCAGGAGGCCGCCGAACAATGTGAGCGGCTGCGCTGGCCCCAGGTTGATCCCCCTACCCCTTGGACAAGTTGGCTGGCCGAGCTCAAAGCCGATTGGTGGGGCATTGCTGTGGCGCGGGAGAACGCTCCCCTCCTGCTGCAAGCCCTGCCGAAGCTGAGGCTCTCGGAGAGGGATCCCGTCTTGGCGGTGGCCATCGGCCCAGAAGGCGGCTGGACGGAGGCCGAGCACCGTCAGGCGGAAGCCCATGGCGGAGTGCCGGTTTCCCTGGGCACCACCATTTTGCGCTCCACCACCGCCGCTGTGGCTGCCAGCAGCCAAGTGGCCGCCACCTACTCCTGTTGGGGTTTAGCTCAGGCTCAGCTTGCCCCGTCGGCAATGGGGAACGCGGCTGCCGATAGCCGATAATCGATAATTGAGTTGATAGGAAAAAACTGACGCCGACCATTGGCGCAGCAAGCCGTGGTTCTGGGCGGGGGAGAACAGGCATGGAGATGATCCAGGCGGTGCGCGGCACCCGAGATATCCTGCCGCAGGAGGTACGGCTTTGGCAGCAGGTGGAGGCCAGCGCCCGCGAGATCTTGGGGCGAGCCAACTACCAGGAGATCCGCACCCCGATTCTGGAGCTGACAGAACTCTTTGCCCGCAGCATTGGCAGCGCCACCGACGTGGTGGGCAAGGAGATGTACTCCTTTAGCACCCGCGGCGAGCAGGAGGTGAGCCTGCGCCCCGAGAACACCGCCGGCGTGGTGCGGGCCTACATCCAGCATGGGTTGCAGGTGGCCGGCGATGTGCAGCGCCTCTGGTACTGTGGGCCGATGTTTCGCTATGAGCGTCCCCAGGCGGGGCGGCAGCGCCAATTCCACCAGTTGGGGGTGGAGCTGCTGGGCAGCCGCGATCCCCGCGCCGATGCCGAGGTCATCGCCTTGGCCTGGGATCTGCTGCGGGCAGTGGGGGCGGAAAACCTCACCTTGCGGCTCAACTCCCTCGGGGATCCGCAGGATCGGCGGGCCTATCGCCAAGCCCTGGTGGACTACCTTACCCCTTTGAAGGAAGAGCTGGATCCGGACTCCCAGGAGCGCCTTGTCCGCAACCCGTTGCGCATCCTCGACAGCAAGGATCCCCATACCCGCACCATTGCTGAACAAGGGCCCAAGCTGCCCGATTACCTCAGTGCTGACTCGCGGGCCTTCTTCGAGCAAGTGCAGGCCCATCTCCAAGCCCTAGACATTCCCTATGAGCTGGATCCCTACCTGGTGCGCGGCCTGGACTACTACACCCACACCGCCTTTGAGATCGTCTCGCCGGAGCTGGGATCCCAAAGCACCGTCTGTGGGGGTGGCCGCTACGACGGTCTGGTGGAGGAGCTGGGCGGGCCTCCCACCCCGGCGGTGGGCTGGGCCATCGGCCTGGAGCGGCTGGTTTTGCTGCTGCAGAAGAAACAACAGGAGATTCCGCCAACATCGGTCGAGGTTTACGTGATCTCCCGCGGCGCCAAAGCGGAGGCCCAATCCCTTCAGATTGCCCAAGCTCTGCGCCAAGCCGGCTTCTGCACCGAGCTGGATCTGAGCGGCAGCGCTTTCAGCAAGCAGTTCAAGCGGGCCAGCCGCAGCGGTGCGACCTGGGCTGTCGCGCTGGGGGATGCGGAAGCTGCGGCCGGGGAGGTGCAGCTCAAGCACTTGCCCACGGGGCAGCAGCAAACCCTCTTGCAAGCTGACCTGGTGAAGTATTTGGTGTCCCAGAGGTGAGGGAGCGATGTTGAGTTTTTGGGTGCGGCGCAACGGCCGAGAAGACTGGCAGCCGGTACCAGCCGAGGGAGCCATTCTGGAAGAGGACACCTACACCATCGTTGCCCGTTCTCCCCAGCCCCACTTCACCATCACAGTGGAAGTCCGCCAGCGCCCTCTGCCGACCGAAAATAGCGGATCCCCAGCGGTAGCCAACCCCAAGACAGCCGCCTCGCTCATGCAAACCCGTTCTGTTCGCACCAACGAGGAGGGGATCGGCGTCATCCTGCCGGCCACCCACCTCGCCCCTGGTTTTTGGGAGTTGCACTGCCGAGATGCCGATTTGATCGCCGAGTTATTTGGCGAGGCGGAGCTGAACAATTGCCTGCGCTTCCAGGTTGTGCCCGCCCCGGTGCAGCGGAAACAGGCACTATCCCCGGCGGCCCAAGAAGTCGCGTCTGAACCTCCTGAGCTGGCTCAGAAAAAAGAGGTTGCCATCCCGCCAGAGCTGTTTTCCCTGATGCACAGCGAATTGGAGGGATCTCCGGGGGAAGTGCTGGTGGTGACGGGGCGGATTGGCTGTAGTGGCGAGCTGCGGGTACGAGTTTGGCAAGAAGATGAAGGGGAGCAGAGCCCGGTTTTCGAGGGGCAACGGCTGATTCAATTTCCGACTGAAGCCCGGACGGCAGTGTTCAGCATTCCCATCACCCTGCCGAGCCATACCTGGAGCCGTCCGCTGCGGGGGGAACTGCGCCTCACTCCCTCTTCCTGGTCGGATCCAGAGCCGCTGCGGATCTCCTTTTCCGTTCGCTGTCGCGGCCAGGGGGAAGTCCTCCCACCCTCCCCAGGGATCCCTGCCGGTCAGCAGCGGCAAGAAGAAACGCCAGCCGCAGCCGGCAGTTCTTCCCCGCCCTCACCCTTGCTGTCCCCCGAACGCACCCTGCAGAAGTTGTTGCGCATCTCGCAGCGCGGCGCCCCTGCGGAAAAAGAGGAGGCTGGAGAAGTTTTGGGCCCGCTTCAGCCAGAAGAGCTCCCAGCCTCCCTAGCAGACACCGCGCCCGAACCTGCCGCCCAACCTGAGGTTGGGCCAGTGCCCATCTCATCCTCTTCTCCACCACCCCAACCTGAGCCACCTCGCGAGGAGGCGGTTCCGCCGCCACCGCTCGCCGCCGCCAGTCCGGGAACCTCGCCTCTTTCCCCGCAGGTGCCGGGAGCTTGCCCGGCGCCGCAACTGGTGGTGCCTGAGCAACTGCGGGCAGGTGACAACTTCGATGTAGTGCTGCGTTTGCCGGCTTCCGTCAATTCTGCCAGTAGCTCCACCGCTCAGCCTCCTTTGTGGATTAAGTTTTGGGTCAAGCACGGTCACACCCGCTCTTTGGTGGATGGCCCCCGGTGGTTGTTGGACTTCTCCCGCGACGAGCAGGGGCGGTGGCAAGCCCTCACCCGCATGACCATCCCCCCTGGCGTCCCTGAGCTCATCTTCGAGGCTTGGGCCGTCAGCCCGGATCGCCAGCAGCAAAGCGACCGCGTGACGGAGCGCCGTTCTATCCTGCCTTAGGGAGTGACCAGTCTCTAGTCTTGAGCAGACCGCACCATCAGCACGGGGCAGCCGATGTGCACCCGCACATAGTCGGAGATGGAGCGCCCCAGCAGGCGATCCAAATCGGGGATGCTGCGGGCAATGCTGGGCCGGCGATCTGGGGATCCCATCACCAGCAGGTCGGCCTTGCTCTCTTCCGCCAGGCGCACGATCTCGGCGCCGGGATCGCCGACCGCCGTAAACACCCGGTGGGGGATTTGGCGGCTTTTGAGGGTGGCAATGGCCTTATCCAAAGCCTCGTCCCGGCCTTGGGCATCGGCATCCAGTTGCACCGAGGCCAAAAAGATCTGGGCCCCTGGGATGCCGGCAACCAGATCCAGGGCCGTGGCAAAGGCGGCCTGGGCGGCGGGGGAGTTGTTGAGGGCCACCATGACGTGGCTGGGGTATTTGACGTAGGCGTCGTCTTTGACCAGCAGCATGGGGCAGGAGGCGAGCTGGAACACGTATTGGCTGACCGAGTTCTGCAAAATGGCCATGAGGCGGTTGCGCCCCCGCGATCCCATCACGATCAGGGGATCGGGCAGGGACTCGGCCACCTGCAGCACCACCACCTTGGGATCCCCTTCCACCAGTTGGGTGGTGATTTTGACGCCGGGCTGGGCGGGAAAACTCTGCAGGGTTTTGGCCAGCAGCTCCTGCCCCTTTTGCCAGGCAGCTCGCATCTCCTCGGCAGAGGTCTGGGAAGGCACCGCATGCAGCAGGGTCACGTGGCACTGGGCAAAGGCCGGCAGAGACAGCAGCGTGTGCAGCATCTGCTCGGTGGGGCCGCTGCCGTCGATGGCGGCAATGATGTTCTCAAAGCGAGGCATGGGATCCGTTCTCCGGGCCGTAGTTTGCCAAGACTCATCCTAGATCTGCCCCTGCGGATCCCTGTTACCGTAGGGGATGTCCTGCAACATTTTGTTGGGTTTCAGTAACTTAGCCACACATAGCCGGTAAAGCCGCCGCCGGCATTGGTGTTGCGACCGGCCAGGAACTGAAACCCCCCCAAGCCCAGCGTTAACCCTCCCTCCAGCCGCCAGTTGAGCTGGCCCGAAAGCTTGAGGTTGTCGTAGTCGGGATCCTGAACGGCCAAATCCCCGAACAACAAAGGCGCGCCGTTGCCCAACGTAAAATCCCCATCCAGGGCCAGGATGGCCTGCAGCTCAGGAGTCAGGTCTGCCCCGAAGGTCAGGTTGGCCTTGACCCGATCCCCGGGATAGCCCAAGTAATCTCGGAACGTGAGGCAGGAGTCGAAAAAGGCGGGCAGGGATCCCAACTGGGTATTGGCTGCCGCCCCAACTTTGAGATCATAGCCGAAGACGCCGTACCCCAAGGGCAGGGGGATGTCTCGGGTGGCGTATCCCGGCGGGATCAAGGCCGTTAGCTGAGCCGAGAAGAAGGGATCCCCGTTCCCCCAAGTATGGCGCAGGCCCAGTTCCAGATCCCGCAGGCCCTGGTTGCGCTGGGTAACGGTGTCAGCCCCGCTGGCAAAGCGATTTTCGATGAAAACGTAGCTGGTGTTGAGGTTGAGAGTGAGCTGATCGCTAAGGCCAGTCTCGGCGAAAAGGTTGAGGCGGGTTTCTCCGTACTCCGAAAGGGCCGGCTGCAGGCGTCCCCCCTGATCAAAGCGGGTGCGAGGCCGATAGACCTCGGGCTGCAGCGAAAAGAAAGTCTTGCCTGCACCGCGGGGAAAGCCGCAGCCCGCCCAGGCCAGCTGCTCCGGCGGCATTGCACTAACCACCAGACTCGCCAGCAGGCTTGCCCTTAGAAATCTCAGCTTCTCCATGGCAGGGATCCCGGCAGCTTCAGGGGGATTGTATCCCCAGGATCAAGCTCTGGGCCAAGATCCGGGACAAAACCGGCTTTGGAACGACTGCTAACTATGAGGTGGCAGCCGGTAGGCCCACCTGTGCCCGGAATTGGCGAGCGGCGGTCAGCGCTCCGAAGGGATCCCCCTTATACAGGCCGTAGTGCATCAAGGACAGGTGCCGCAGCCCCAGTTGAGACACTTCCTGCAGCCACTCCGGCTGGCTCATGAGCTGAAAGTCTGTATGGACGGTGTCGGCCCGTCCGCCGCTGGGGTGCTTGTCCTTAATCGATGGCTCGTAGTGGGCCAACATCAGGTTGGGGTGGATGGGGGAAAACAGGCGGCAACAGAGGCGGATCTGCTCCGGGTTACCGGGATCCGGGCCGTTCAGCTCTGGATTAAACTCCCCTGGCCGCCGCTGGCGCATCGACTGGAAGGCGATCCCGTCCATCCGGCTCATGGTCTCGGCAAAGGGCTCCACCATGCTGCGGCCTGCCCCCCGGGAAGGGTCGTCAAAGGTGGCAATCCAGCCCCCCCAGCACAGGGCCACTTCGGCCTCTGGCAGCCGCTCTTTGATGGCCTGTCGGGCTGTGAGGACATTGCGCATCAGGGCTTGGTAGTAGAAAGCAGTGTCGGCGTTGTAGGTATCTGCTGGGATCCGCCAGTAGGAAAACTCAGTAGCCAAGCTCCAGTAGGTGGGGCGGCCCTGAGGATTGGCTTGGGCAATATAGCCCGCCAGCTCGGCCACGTCCTCCACAAATTGCGGGGAGATGTGATAGTCGCCGCTGGGACGGGTGGTGTCGTCTTCCCAGGTGATGATGTGGAGGGTATAGCCCCGCTCAAACCACTGCCGCAAGAGCCCGGCCTGGTGCCAGTTGCGCCAAAAGGAGAGATCCCCCTGGCGGTGATCAAAGCTGTTCAGCCAGCCGCTCAGGAAATGGGGATCCCACCCCTGCGCCACTGCCGCCACCTGCGGATCCGACTCGATCTCCCAGAGGAAGCGACCGGGATCCTCGCCAATGCCCACCTGCCAGCGGGCCAGCAGCTCTGACAAGTTCATGCTTCCCGTCTCGACATTTTCCGGGCTGCGACTCCCCTGCTGACTCAAAAACTCCTGGCCACAGCCGGCAACCCCATAGGCAGCCAGCAGCGCTCCGCCCGCTTGCAGCACCTGTCGCCGCTGCCAGGATCGTCTCCTTTTCATCTCCTCTCCTCCTGCGGTTCCTCTTGGTGTTGGCGAGCCCACAGCCGCACTTGGGGGGAGCTATAAACCTCCCTGAAGCCCGGCAGCCCCTCAAAATTGAGCTCAGGCCAAAATTGCAGAATGCGATCGGCGCTCCGCAAGGGATCCGCCAGCCCCGCTACCAAGAGGTAGTCCACCCTTTCCTGGGGGTGCTGCAAAGCCAGGGCAAACTCGTACTGGTGAGGGGTGAGAAACAGGCGCGGGTCTCTTGCCCAAAAGATAGCCTCAAAGTGGATGTCGTCGTCCACCAGCACCTTCTCGCCGGGCAATAGGTGGCGATAGAGATACTGCCCAACCTGGCGCTTTTCCTGGCGCTGTCTTCGCCATGTTTCTAGAGCTTGCCCGCTAGGAGTTACTTCGTACAGGTCTTGGGCAGCTTCCAACTGGGGGCTTATGGGTGCTACCTCTGCCACCAGTCGCTCCCAGAGATCCCGCTCTTCGGCTACCAGGGGCATGAGGAAACCCGGCTCTTGGCTCACCCCATAACCGGCAGTGAGGCAGTTCAACCCCAAGAGGGCAGTGATCAACAGGCGCTTAGCCCAGCCGGGGCCGGCTCCGCGACACAAGTAGGCGCCCATCAGCAAAGGCAGCGGCACCCAGAAAAGGCCAAAGCGGCTCAGCTCCCGCAAAAACAGCCCCTGCCCTAGAGAAGCCAGCAGGATGACCAGCGGCATCCCCCAGACCAGAGCCCATACCCAGCGACCCGGTCCTCGGCCCAGCAGGGATCCCATCCCCAACAGCAAATAGGCAGGGGCCAGCACCGCCAGCCATTTCCCAGCCTCCAGCACCCCCCGCCAGCCACCCGCCTGCTGCAAGTCTTCCCGCAATTGCGGCAGCCGCAGACCGCTGCCCACCTGGTAGGTGAAAGCCCAGGGATCCTCTACCGACAGCCAATTCACATACAGCCAGCTCAACATCAGGGCCAGGCTGATAAACCCTGCCACCAGCACCGCCGTCAGCCGGAAACCCCAGGACTGTTTGCGAAAAGCCAACAGCAGCATCCCTGCCACCCAGGGCAGCAGCCACCCACTTTCCCAACGCAGCACCATCAGGGGCCCCAGCGCCAGCCCAATGAGCAGCAGCCGCAGCGCAACGGGCAGCTCGCCAGGATCCGCCCCAGTCTCTGCCCTGGCCTGCTCCTCTTTACTCAAGGGAAACAGCAGGGCCATGTTCACCCCCACCAACCCTGCTGTGGCTGTCCAAACAGGGCTGCGCAGCAGCATCAAGATCAAAGTCGGCTGCACCACCATCAACAAACCCCACAGCCAGCACCATCCCACCTCCACCGGCAAACGGCGTAACTGCCGCCACACCCAGCCCAGCACCAGAGAGCCGAAGACAGTCTGCAACAACAGCGGGGATCGTCCCAGAATGGCCGTAGCCAGCACTAGAGAAGGGGGGAAAGTGGTGCCGACAATGGGCAGGCGCGGATCCGGCCCCAGGGCGGCTACGGATCCCTTGTAGCCAAGAAACTGCATCTCCAGGCTTACCCAGCCCCAGCCTTCCTTGAGCCCCCACAAAAGGCCAGCTAGGAGCAGCAACGGGATCCCGATGGGCGCAAAGAGCCTCCAGAAGGCTTTAAGCTGAGTTGCAAACATAGATGCTTCGTAAACAAATTCAACTACTAAACTTAACAATTGAGCTGGGAGACTTGGATCCTCTAGAGAATCCCAAAAGCGACTGGATGCCAACAAGCTTCAGAAAAACCATTGGGTGATGGGTGGGTGTTTTTGGGGATCCCTGCAGAGCCGTATTTTCGAGGCGTTTCTTCTACGCATTTTGGCGTATTGGGTTCAGCAAAATGGTCGATGAAAAGTTGCTGGGCTGCAGGTGAAGATAGGAAGGTCTTTGAACGGGAACAGGGTGTGACCTCAATGCTACAGTCTGCGCGGGACAGGGACAACGCGGCAATTCCAACGCTGGAGCTTTTGCCCTCCCAGGCAGAAATCCGACCCTGGGGAGCCTTCTGGGTCTTGGATGAAGGGCCGATGTATAAGATCAAGCGCATCGAGGTCAAGCCTGGCCATCGGCTCAGCCTGCAGATGCACTACCACCGCAGCGAGCACTGGATTGTGGTGCGGGGTACGGCGCGGGTCACGCGGGGCGAAGAGGTGATGCTACTCAACTCCAACGAATCCACCTACATTCCCCCCTGCACCAAGCACCGCCTGGAAAACCCCGGCACTACCCCTTTGGTCGTCATCGAGGTGCAAAACGGGGAATATTTGGGAGAGGACGATATTGTACGCTTCGAGGACGACTACGCTCGCTCATAGGGTAGGCCCAAGACAAGAAAGCTCTCTTGTGACCGGCTAATAACTTCTGACTTCTGAAGCCTGGACGGCTGCTCCCACCTTAGCGCTAGGCTTTGTCTGTGCATGTCCAGGGATCCAAACAAAAAGGTGAGCCAGAAGAGAAAACAATGGGCGCTGCTCGTTGCCAGTTTGCTGTGCTGCGTGCCGGTAGAGGCAGGACAAGCAGAGCCTCTTTCGTTCCAAAGGCTAGGTTACGAGCGCTCGGTGCTGCTGCAAGGAGCTAACCCGCGCCTGGATGTTACTGTCCCTGCCCCCCTCAACGGCCTTGACCCCGAGGCCAGCTTTGTGCAGTTGCGGCTGGAGCCCTCACCGGTGCTGAAGCCGACTTCCACCGTGCGGGTGCTCATTAACGACGAGCTGGCCGGGATCTTTCTGGTGCGAGATTTGCGGCAGGAGCCAGTGGTGCGGGTGCCGATCCCAGCTCTGCCCCCTGGGGAGCGCTTTATTACTGTCTCCGTCCAGCCTTTTTTGAGCATCAGCGATGACATCTGCGCCGATCTCAACACCGGCAATCTGTTGCTGACGGTGGGGCGGGACAGTTTCTTTGAGTTGGTGCCCCGCGTTCCGGATACCACGGTGGCTGGCTTTCTGCGCCTGGTATACCCTCAGCTTACTCTGGTGGTGCCAGCCAACCTCACTCCTGAAGCCGCAGAAGCGGCCCTTTGGCTGTATAGCTTGCTTTCCCACCTCTTTCCCCAGACCCCTATTCTCTGGAGCAACCGCCCGGTTGCAGGAGCTCAGGTTACCCTAGAACCGGCCAACTTCACCCCCCACCTGCAGCATGAAATTACCCCCGAGGGATCCCGCCTACGGGTAGCCGCCCGCCGCGAGTCCATTCTTGCCCTCTATGAAGAGTGGAAGCGGGCAGGTCTGGTGAGCCGAGGGATCCAGGTGGTAGCAGTATCCGATTTGGAGAAGGCTCTCAGGGCCAACCGCCTCAGCTTCCGTGAGCTGGGGATTGTGGATCCCCTGCTGCGGGGGTTTGGCAGCCAGTCGTTGGTGTTCAACTTCAACCTATCTCAACTGGGGGGGCGCCCACGGGATCTGGCAGCGCAACTGGATGTGATCATGAACCCAGTGGATGGCCGGGCCGGGGATCGCCTGACGGGCTACGTGTTCTTGAATGGCGTTCTGTTGCGCACCTACAACCTAACCGGGCGCACCCAGCTCAACGAAACTGTGACCCTGCCCACCCGCCTGCTGCGCCGCTTTAATCAACTGGAGCTCCGCTTTGACTATGGCGCCAGCCCCGGTAATTGCCAGGGATCCCTGACCCCGCTGACGGTTCAGGTGCGCTCGGATAGCTCTGGCTTTATCTGGAGCGGCTACCAAGCCCCTAGCGGCGAGCTGCAGGAGATCCCGGCGGTGCTGCAGGGATCTGGACGGGTTGGGCTGGGGGATCCCCAACTGCTGCCGGCTGCCGCCTACCTGGTCGGTGCCCTCAGCCGGCTGGCTGCCCGACCCCTGCTGCCCACCCTTGAGGTTTTGCCCAAAGAGGAAGCCAACCTGGAGGCAGGGAACTTTGCCTGGCAGGTGATCGTGGCTGGGCCAGATCAGGTGGAGCTTAATAGCCCCATCCGGCTGGGATCCGAGTTTGAAATCATCAATCCCCTCAACCAGCAGGTGGCCTTGGCCGCTCAGCCTCAAGAAAACCTCGGCCTTTTGCAGTACTTTCTCCTGAAAGGTAAGCCGAACCTTTGGCTTTCCTGGTGGGGATCCGATCCAGCTTTGGCAGAACGCCTCAGCCGCGGCCTTGCCGATCCGCGCACCCGCCTGGCCAACCAGCTACAGGGAAACGTGCTCACCGCCTATGCCGCTGCCCCCAATCTCACCCAAGTACAGAGTTGGGATCTCACACCCCAAGGCTATCGGGTGCGCTACCCAGGCCGCTTCAGTTGGCAGCTCCTGTTGTGGCAGTACCGCTACTGGCTGGTGCTAGTGCTGGCTCTCCTGCTGGCAGTAGGGGCCTGGAATGTCTACCAACGCTTGGCCCGCCGCCCCGAATCCCCAATCCCCTCGTAGGGGGCTAGTCACGGACTTGCGCTTAAGCCAGACTGAAGCCGAACCCCAACCTAGAGGCCATGCTGCAGTCGATCAAGTCCTGGCTGGTGCAGACAGGCTACCTCACCCGGCAGCAACTGGCGGAAGCCGAGGAGTACCGCGAAGCAGTGGGCTGCTCTTTGGCCAGGGCTCTTTGGAGCTTGCGGGCCATGCACCCCTCCAAGTTTGCTCATCTCTGCTGCCAGATTCTGGATCGGCCCAAGCTAAGAGACTGGCTGCTCAAGCACTCCCTGGATCCAGAGCTGCCTTGGCTGATCGAGCCTATCGATCTGGTGCCGGTGCGCTTTTTGCCCTGTGGCTGGCTCAACCCGCAAACCGTTGTCGTGGCCACTGAAGAGCCGGGCTACCCCGGCGTTTGGCAGGCTGTGAAACGCCTGTGCCCAGGAGTGGAAAAAATCTGGGAGATCCCGGCCACAGAAAAGCAGATCCTGACAGTTATCCTCGAACGCAAGCTTTCTGCCGAACTGCTGGGCAGTCGTCTCACTCTGGAGCAGTGGCAGCAGGCTTTGGACATCCGCCGCCGCACTGGATCCAACCTGGGGCAAGTGCTGACCCGTCTGAGCTATCTCTCGACTCCCGAGTATCTCAGCATCCTGGCCCATCTGCTGGGCTATCCTTCCGTCTCGGAGCTGATGGGGACAGGGCTGCTTTACCGCGACGAGAGCTTGAGCCGCCAGTTCGAGCCCGAGCTGATGATGCGCCACCTCTTCTACCCCTTGAACTGGACGGATGAGAACACCCTCACCGTGATGGTCAATGACCCCCTGGACTGGGCGGTGGATGAGCTGCTCTACAGTTGGCGGCCAGGGTTGCGAATTGAAAAGGTGCTGGGCAGCGAGCAGGATATCACGCAACTGCTCAGCCAAGACCAAGGATCCCGCTTTAGCCAAGAGGCAGTCTACAAGCTGCTGACCCGTCTGCCGGAGGAATCGGCCTCGCGGGTGTTTACCCCCTCCCAAATTGCGGTAGGCTACGGCCTGCTGGTGCTGCTGCTGTGGGGGTTGGCCAGTGCTCCTTGGACAACCCTGACGATTTTGGTGTTGTTGGTCAATCTCTTCTATGTAGCCTCGATCTTCTTTAAGTTCGTGCTCAGCCTGGTGGGATCCGCCGATCGCTTCCACCAGATTACCGATGAGGAAGTGGCTGCCCTCGATGACCACACCTTGCCCATCTACACCATCCTGGTGCCGGTTTACAAAGAGCCAGAAGTGATGCCAATTCTCATCAACTCCCTCTCCAAGCTGGACTACCCCCACGAGCGCTTGGATGTGATTATCTTACTGGAGGAAAACGACCAGGCCACCATCGAAGCCGCTCGGGCCGCCAAGCCCCCCCGCTACGTGCGCCTACTCATCGTGCCAGATAGCAAGCCCAAGACCAAGCCCAAAGCCTGCAACTACGGCCTGGCCTTTGCCCGCGGCGAATACCTCACCATCTACGACGCTGAGGATATCCCCGACCCCGACCAACTCAAAAAAGCAGTCATCGCCTTCAAAAAAGGGGATCCCAGCTTGGTCTGCGTCCAGGCGGCCCTCAACTATTTCAACCGCAACGAGAACTTCCTCACCCGCATGTTTACGCTGGAGTATTCCTATTGGTTTGATTATCTTCTGCCGGGTTTGGAAACTCTGAAAATGCCCATCCCCCTGGGTGGCACGAGCAACCATTTCCGCACCGACCGCCTGCGGGAATTGCAGGGATGGGATCCCTTTAACGTCACCGAAGACGCAGATCTAGGCATCCGCGCCAGCCAGCACGGCTATACCGTGGGCGTGATCAACTCCACCACCTACGAAGAGGCCAACTGTGCCGTTAAAAACTGGATCCGGCAGCGCTCCCGCTGGATCAAAGGCTACATGCAAACTTGGCTGGTCCACAACCGCAACCCCCTGCGCTCCTTGCGCAAACTGGGCCTCAAAAACTGGCTGGCCTACCAATTCTTTATCGGCGGCAGCTTCTTCACCTTCCTCACCAGCCCCATCATGTGGCTGCTGTTTATTTACTGGCTGCTCACCCGCGCCCATTGGCTGCAAAACATTTTCCCGAGTTGGCTGATCTACATAGGCTTGTTCAATCTCCTGGTAGGAAATGCCATCGGGATCTACCTAAACTTGGTGGCTGTCTTCCGACGCGGCTACTACGATCTGGCCTTCTATGCCCTGCTCAACCCCATCTACTGGCAGCTCCACTCCATCGCAGCCTATATGGCCCTGTGGCAGCTTTTTACCAAGCCCTTCTACTGGGAGAAGACCGTCCATGGCATAAGCAAGTTTACCCACGCCAAAGTGCAAGAAGCCACCCAGAAAGCAGGCTAGGCTGCTGACTTGGCTTTCCAAGCCGTGGGGGCGAAGTTAAGGACAGCCGGCGCCCCTTTAGAAGCTGTAGTCCGAATCTACAATCACAGCGCAACCACGCGGGTGGAGACAGCTAGCCATAATCACCTTGACGGAAAAGTTGCCCTCGTAGGGTGCTTGCACAATGGGGAAATCGTCCAAGAGTTCGTCTGTAGCCAACACTTGACCACTGGCATCGTAAAGCACCAGATCCACATCGAAGCAATCCTGGTCGCACTGCGCCCAGATGTTTTCACCTCGGTAGAAATAGCCTGTAACTACGGTCGATTGTCCATTAAGAAGCCACAAACTACGGCTCTGAGCCCAGGCGGCAGCACCCCCGACAACCGCGGCTGCCCCTATCAGGCTTGCCACCAACCAGCCCCGCACCGAAGCCATAAGACTGCCCTCCTACTGAAAAACGGAGATAGATTTTCTACAGGGATCCACCTCAACGCTCACACTATAGCACCCAGATCCGTTTCTCCCGAATGATCCAGATCACGTTAAGGATCTTAAGAATCTCATGCTGAAAATCGCGAAAAAGAGTTACAAAAAAAGGGATCCCGAGTAGAGCAGGGATCCCTCAATTCTGACCAGAAATCCGGCGAAGCTCCCGCATCGGTCTGGCCGACTTCTCATTGCGGCAAATTCAGCCACCTGCAACGTCACCGCAACCGTGTCTGTTGCACTGGCCGGGATCACCCGCGTGGAAAGCACCGCCCCCTCAGCGGTGGGATCCCCGGCAAACACCCCTTGGGGAAATCCGGGCTCTCCCAGCGGCGGGATGGAAGAACTGGAGTTGCCCCCACAGGCGGCCAGGGCAGCTGCCCCACCGCCAAACATCAGCAACTGCAGGAAAAAGCGACGGGAACGCAGGGAACTCATACAGCTAACCTCGGCGACGCAGGCAAATGTAAAGGGATCCGCAACAACGGCCAACCGCCCTCAGTCAAGCATTTTTGCGCCCAAACTGAGGTTGTGGGCCGGTGAAAACTGGGTTAGCTTCTGTTTAAGAACGCCGACCTCCGTGCGCCGGCTTTTCACAACCCTTGCTGAGAAGGCTAAAATTCCATTAAGGTTTTTTGCTTTTTGGCTCTGTTTTCCGGTTTTGCGTTCTAGAACCTCTTGTTGACCCAAGGAGGGATCGTCGTGGCTACGGAGACTCTGGTTAAGCCTTCTGTAACCCCGAAGCACATGCCCATGTACCGGGTGTTGCTGCACAACGACGATGTCAACACCATGGAGTACGTGGTGCAGGTGCTGGTGAAGGTGATCCCATCGATGCTGCCGCCGCAAGCCACCGAAATCATGCTGGAAGCCCACAACAACGGCGTTGCTGTGGTCATCGTGGTGCCGCGGGAGCATGCGGAGTTTTACTGCGAGCAGTTGCGCCAGCACGGCCTCACCAGCTCGATCGAGCCGGAACGCTAACTAGGAGCGGGTTGGGTGGGCCTGCAGATTGCCAGACTAAAAGCTTTTCCATTTCCGCTGCGCCTGTTGCTGTTTTTGGGGATCCCCCTTTTGGCCTGGCTGCCGTGGGTCGGCCTAGGGGGGTTTTTCTTTGGGCGAGAGTACCTCTGGCTGCCGCTGTATGCCCTGCTGCTCCTTTGGCTGTGGCTGTGGGGATCCGGGTTTGCCGCCTATGGCTTAGACAAGAGTTGGGCCTGCCGGGCTGGGATCCTCTGGGGCCTGGGGATGGGTGTTGGCGGGCTTTTTCTGCTCTTTGGCCTAGAGGGTGCCCTGGGCTGGCTGAGCTGGCAGCCGGTGGCAGGGGGATCCCTGCTCGGCTATGGCTTGCTGGGGTTAGGGGTGGGCCTGGCGGTGGCGCTGGCGGAAGAGCTGTTGTTCCGCGGTTGGCTGCTGCAGGAGATGGCCTTGGACTACGGCTGGACAAGCGCTCTGTGGGGATCCAGCCTTCTCTTTGCTTTGGCCCATTTCTTGAAGCCTTTGCCTGAGATTCTCGCCACCTGGCCGCAATTTCCCGGACTGTGGCTGATGGGGCTGCTGCTGGTGCAGGCGAGGGTCTGGAACCAAAACAAGCTGGGCCTTAGCCTAGGGCTGCACGCGGGTTGGGTATGGGGCATGGCCTGGGTCAACAACTTAGCCTGGATCGAATACACCGGGAGGGCGCCAGCGTGGCTCACCGGGATCGGCAACAACCCTCTGGCTGGGCTGATGGGCCTGCTCTTCCTAGGCGGCACCTTCCTGGTTCTCAAGGGGTTGGCTGCCGGCAGAAGCTGAGCAACCTTCCCCCGCCCAAGGGCCGTTCTCATAGTAGGCGGCCACCCTCTCCCGGTCGGGCTGGGTTAGCAGGCTGACCACCACCAGCACGGCTGTGCCGGCGACCACCGCCGGGATGACCGGCAGCCAGCCGCCCGTCCAGCCTTTGGGCAACAGGCCCGACAGCCAGCCCAAGGTGAGGCCGCTGGAGACCAAAGCTCCGGCCACGGCCCCGGCGCGAGTCGCCCGCTTCCAGTACAGGCCGGCGATCAAGACGGGAAAGAGCATGGCGTTGCCCTGGAAGCTCCAGGTGGCAATCTGGGCAATCAGCCCCGGCGGCCTGACGGCAATGGCAAAGGAGACCAGCCCAATCCCCAGCACCACCCAGCGGCCCAACAGCTCCTCCTGGTGCGGGGAAAGCGGGCGCTTGAGGAAGGTGACCACCAGATCCCGCGTCACTAGGGAGCTGGCCGTGAGCAGTTGCGAGTCCGCCGTGGACATCAAAGCCGCCAGCGCGGCTGTAATCACCACTGCCGCCACGCCGCTGGGCAAGCTCTGCAACATCAGCGGCATGATCTGGTCCGGCTGCTGCAGGTTAGGAAAAGCCAGCCGGCCCCAGACGCCAATGAGGGCTGCCGGGAAAAACACCAGCAGAATGAGCAGCGGCCAGACCACCATCAGAGTCTGGAAGGGACGGGCACTTTTGGCCATGTAGAAGCGCTGGAAAAATTGGGGAAAAAGGGGCGTGGCCATAAAAAACAGCAGTTGGTTGCCCAGCAGGGTCTGCCAGCTCCAACGCCCCTGCGGGCCCGGCAAGCTCAGCCAGGGATCCAACTGCCCAGCCGTTTCCGGGGGCAAGCTCAGGGCCACCGCCACAAAGGCCACCCCCATCCCCAAAACCAGGATGATCCCCTGCACCACGTCCGTCCAGACCACCGCCTGGGAGCCGCCGAAGAGGACATAGCCCAAGATCACCAAGGCCACCACCACCGCCAGGGGCCAATAGGGGATCCCTTCTCCCAAAACAGCGGCCAGGGTGCGGGCTCCGCCAATGATCTGGATGCTGATGTAGGGGGCGGTAAACGTCAGGGCGCTCAGGCAATAGAGCAGGGCCAGGAGAGGGCTGTTGAAGCGGTGGCCAAAAAACTCGGAAGGGGTAATAAAGCCGAAGTGCCGAGCTGCCAGCCACACGCGGTAGCCTATCCAAAAAAACAGCCCCGAAATCAAGGCGGTGGTGACCCCCACCCCCAGAAAGATCCCCAGGCCGTGGGTGTAGGCATCTGCCGGCACGCCGAGGAAAGTAAAGGCGCTCAGCAGCGTCGCCAGCGTGGTCAAGGTCAAGGCCAGGGATCCCAGCCCCCGCCCCGCCAAGAAATAGCTCACGGGATCCTGGCCGCTGTGGCGGTAGCTCCACCAGCCAATGGCCGCCAACAGCAGCAGGTACACCCCAACCACACCCAAACTCAAAACCGTGTCACCCATCTCTAGGCCAGCAAACGCGCACAATGTAGAGGTTCAAGGGCACCAGCAGCAACATGGCCAACCCCGCCCCCCAGTACCAAGCCGGGATCCCCAATAGCTGCGGCTGGGCGGAGCGCACGCCCACCCAGGTCAATAGCCACAGCAGGGGATAGATCCCCCACACCCAAGCTTGCCGCAGCCGCCCAAAGCGCAAAAGGCCAGCGGCGGGATCCTGTTCGAGCATCCTCCGACCTCCTGCTGTGCAGGTGCATCTTCAGCGGGACTTCATTTTAAAGCAGGATGGCTCGATTAACCTGGTATTAGCCCCGCGGCAGGGTCGAGGCAGCCAGCCGCCGAGATTCCCCTTTTCGATGATCCAGAGACTTGAGATTGCTTTTTCCTTCCTCCCCCGCTGACAACGCCGGCAGGCCGGGATCCTGCCGCGGCGAACAAGAGCGGCCCTACTGGCTGGCTTGGGCGCAGATTAAGGGCATCGGCCCGCACCGGCTCAAACGGCTGGCGGAGTTTTTTGGATCCCTGAAGCAGGCCTGGCAGGCGGACGCCCTGGACCTGCAGCAGGTAGAAGGCATCGGCCCTACCTTGGCCCAGGCAATTGTCTCTGCCCGGCCTGGCCTCGATCCTGAGGAGATCCTGGAGCAGACCCAAAAGCCTGGGATCCCTTTCCTAACCCCGGCGGATCCCGGCTATCCGCCGCTGCTGTGGGAGCTGCCGGATCCGCCGCCCCTTCTCTATGTCTTAGGGGAATGCCCCGATTGGCAGCAGCCGGCCATTGCTGTTGTCGGCACCCGCGCCCCCACCTCCTACGGTCGGCTCTGGACTCAGAAAGTTAGTGCCGCCCTGGCAGAAGCCGGCTGTGTGGTGGTCTCGGGGCTGGCCACCGGGATCGACGGCATTGCCCACCAGGCCTGCCTAGAGGCAGGCGGCAAGACAGTGGCCGTGGTGGGAACGGGGGTGGATCAGGTTTACCCCGCCCACCATCGCTCCCTCTACCGGCGCATCTTGGAGCAAGGAGCCGTCCTCAGCGAATATCCTCCCGGCACGCCGCCGGCCAAGGAGCACTTTCCCCAGCGCAACCGCATCATCGCCGGCCTCTGCCGCGCCACCTTGGTGATGGAGGCCCCAGAGCGCTCGGGGGCGCTGATTACCGCCCACCTGGCCAACCACTACGGTCGGGAAGTGTACGCCCTACCGGGGAATATCGACACAGCGGCGGCCCGCGGCTGTCTGCAGCTCATCCGCAACGGCGCCGGCATGATCCTGGGGATTGAGGAGCTGCTCCAAGAGCTGGATTTGGTTCAGGGATCCCCTCCCCCAGAACAGCCCCCCTCCTTCGGCCCCAGCGATCCCCAGCAGCAGCTTCTCTGGCAGCTCCTGGGCAACGAAATCCTCAGCCTCGACGCCCTGGTCCAGGCCACCCAGATGGACATTGCCACCCTCTCCAGCACCCTGCTGCTTATGGAACTGGAAGGCTGGCTGGTGCAACTGCCGGGGATGCGCTACCAGCGGGCTCGCTGAGGTTGGATCCCTGCCCAGCTTCTCCGATGGGAGCATGACTCTAGTCAATAATAAGCTCAACTATACTGAAAATAATGTATAATATGTTCAGTACGGATTACTACCAGTTGATCTTTCTGTTTACTTTCGAGTCTGCCAACATGGTAGCCAAAGCAAAGCAGAAAATTGGTAGTAAGACGACACGGAAACTGCGCTTTGGGTATTCTACTCAAAGCTTTGCGGGATACCGCCATTCTGTTTGGAAACAAACAGAATGCTATCGCTGCATAGTTGAACAGTGATGTTCAGCAGTGTTCAGCGTAAATGTATCAGCACGACACGTGGGATCCTCGTGGCGCGGGTTGTTCACATGGGTGCTGACGGGGTAGGCGGCCATGGCCTCTGCCGGGTAGGGGCGGAGCAGGGGCAACAGCAGCTTGGGATCCCGCACCCGTGGATCCAGCCAGAGGTCGTAGTCGTTTTCCGTCAAAATGGCCGGCATCCGCTCGTGGAAAGGCTCCATCATGGCCGGCGTGTTGAGGATGGCGCAAGTTTCTATCTCCACCCCTTGTGGGCTGCGCCAGCGCTCCCAAATACCGGCAAAGGCAAACACAAGAGGATAGCTTGCTAGCCCCGCACTTGAGTGCGCGCCGGAAAAGCGCGCTAGCCACTTTAGTCGCTTACCCATGATGGGGGTCGTTGATATAGTTTCATAGCTCAAACAACCTCTTCCTGACTTCTCCTACCAAGACCTTTTTCCTTCTCTTTGGCCAAAAAATAAGATAAACAACCGCTAGCCCCACACCATGGTTGTAGTGATTGTACCGTTGACTTCCCTCTCGCGCTATCGCTTACTTAGGTTGGAACAAAGAACAAAAACAAGAATGCGGTTTTAACCAAAACTTTGTTTTCATTCCAACAGGTCGGTTCAAGGAGCGTATTGCGCAATTATGTCGGCATTATGGCATGGAGTTTATTGAGGTAGAGGAGGCGTACAGCTCGCAGGCAAGCTTCCTAGATAGAGATGAGCTACCTAATTGTGGTGAAAAACCCGACGGGTGGAGACCCGCTGGAAAGCGTGTCAAGCGGGGCCTGTACCAAACGGCAAAGGGGTGGTTGGTCAACGCTGAGGCAAATGCTGCCGCCAACCTGCTTAAGAAAGTCAGCAGAACCTTGGGGCTTTGCCTTCAGGAACTGTCTAGAGGCGCTTTGACAACGCCGTTGCGGGTTCTTTTGTGGACTGCGTAAGCATCCCCCGCCTTTAGGCGGTGGGAGTGTCAATACTCAGGCGATACTGGAAAAGCTCTTCTCCAGGGATCCCATCATGCCTCACGCCAGTGCCTTTCTCGAGGTGATCCCCGCCATCGACCTTTTACAAGGCCGCGCCGTGCGTCTTTACCAAGGCGATTACGCCCAAGCCGAGCAGGTGGCCGCCGACCCCGTCCAGCAGGCAGAAATCTGGGCCACCCAAGGGGCGCCTCGCCTGCATGTGGTGGATCTGGACGGGGCCAAAAGCGGGGATCCGGTTAACCTGCCCATCATTGCAGACATTGTCCGCAAACTGGCCATCCCGGTACAGGTGGGGGGTGGGATCCGATCCCTGGAGCGGGCGCGGCAGTTGCTGGACTTGGGGGTGGAGCGGGTGATCGTCGGCACGGTGGCTGTAGAGGATCCCGCCCTGCTGGAGGCCATGACCCAGGCTTTGCCGGGACGCATCTGGGTGGGGATCGACGCCCGCCAAGGTCAGGTAGCCACCCGCGGCTGGCTGAGCACCACTCCCCTAGCCGCCACCGAGCTGGTGCAACGGGTCCAAGCCCAAGGGGCTGCCGGGATCATCTACACCGACATTGGCCGGGACGGCACCCTGGCCGGCCCCAACCTAGAGCAGTTGCGCCAGATCCTGGCTGTCTCCCGCCTGCCGGTTATCGCTTCCGGGGGGATTGGCTCGCTCACCGATTTGCTTGCCCTGCTGAGCTTGCCGGGTTTGGCCGGAGCCATTCTGGGCAAGGCCCTCTACTCAGGAGCTATCTCCCTGCCAGAGGCGTTGCGCGCCGTGGGGCCGGGCCGCTGGCAAGATCTGCCGCCAGAAACTGGATCCCGGTGGGCCTAGGGAGAAACAGCCCTGGCAAAACTTTTGCCATACTGCACGGAATCGACATGTAACTGATACATTTACGCTGAACACTGCTGAACATCACTGTTCAACTATGCAGCGATAGCATTCTGTTTGTTTCCAAACAGAATGGCGGTATCCCGCAAAGCTTTGAGTAGAATACCCAAAGCGCAGTTTCCGTGTCGTCTTACTACCAATTTTCTGCTTTGCTTTGGCTACCATGTTGGCAGACTCGAAAGTAAACAGAAAGATCAACTGGTAGTAATCCGTACTGAACATATTATACATTATTTTCAGTATAGTTGAGCTTATTATTGACTAGAGTCATGCTCTAAACAGCTTCTAGGAAACCAACCGGGAAGGAAGATCTTCCCCAGGCTGACTCTTGTCTAAGCGTTTTTTAGGATAGCCATGGAAGTTCCCGCCCTTCGCCCTGCCGTTCAAGCCTTACAGCCGGAGTTGGTGACCTGGCGCCGCCACCTGCACAAGTATCCAGAGCTGGGTTTCCAGGAGAAGCAAACCGCCTCCTACATCAGCCACCGCCTGAGAAGTTGGGGGATCCCGCACCAGACCGGCATCGCCCACACCGGCATTGTGGCCACCATCGCGGGAGAAGAGCCAGGGCCGGTTTTGGCGCTGCGGGCCGACATGGATGCCCTACCCATTCACGAGGCCAACGAGGTCGAATACCGTTCCGCCATCCCCAACGTTATGCACGCCTGCGGCCATGATGGCCACACGGCCATTGCCCTGGGCACCGCCAAGCTGCTGCAGCAGCACCGCCAAAGCCTCAGAGGCACCGTCAAAGTTATTTTCCAGCCTGCTGAAGAAGGCCCCGGCGGAGCCAAGCCAATGGTGGAAGCGGGGGTGCTGAAGAACCCAGATGTAGAAGCCATCCTCGGCTTACACCTGTGGAACAACCGACCTCTGGGCACCATTGGCGTCAAAAGCGGCCCCTCGATGGCCTTTGCCGATCGCTTTCAAATCGAGGTCATTGGGCGCGGTGGCCATGCCGCTCTTCCTCAGCAGACGGTGGACGCCATTGTGGTGGGATCCCACATTGTGAGCGCTTTGCAGACCATCGTCTCCCGCAACGTGGATCCGCTGCAGCCGGCGGTGGTGACGGTGGGCCGCTTCCGGGCCGGCGACACCTTCAATGTCATTGCTCCCCGGGCAGAAATTTGGGGCACCGTGCGCAGCTTTCAGCCGGAAGTGCGGGATTTGCTTGCAAGACGTATAGAAGAAATCGTGGCCGGCATTTGCCAAGCCTATGGGGCCACCTACGAGTTCCAGTACGAGCGGGGCTATCCGGCGGTTCACAATGACCCGGCCATGGCAGCCCTGGTAGAACAAGCCGCCCGCCAGCTGTTCGGTTCAGAAGCGGCGATTATTCCAGAGATGACCATGGGCGGCGAGGACGTCTCGTTTTTCCTCAACGAGGTGCCCGGCTGCTACTTTTTCCTGGGATCCGCCAACCCTGCCAAAGGGCTAGATTATCCCCATCACCATCCCCGCTTTGACTTTGACGAAGCTGCCCTCGGCATTGGGGTAGAGCTGTTCTTGCGCTGCATTGAAAACTACACTGGAAAGACTTTGGATTAAAGGGGGCACTTCCCAAAAAAGCTGTGACCATTTGAATAAGCCGTTCGCTACGTCAAATCCTAGCTCCCCTCTCCCTCAGGGAGAGGGGCCGGGGGTGAGGGGAGACTCCCTCTAGGGCCGAAGTAGGTCGGCGGAGCCAGCGCCGGGAATCGGCAAGCGTTCCAGCGGTTTTGGGGTGGCAGGAGCGGGGACAGGATTCAAGTCGGCGGGAATGTACAGGGGCTTGGGATCGGGATCCCCGCCGAAGGCGAGCACAAGCTCCCGCAGCAGGGCCTGTCGCTGTTGCCGGCTCAGGGCTTGCACGGCTGCCTTGTCTTGGGCATAGGGGTTGACCGTCAGCCGCTCGGCACCGGGGTAGCGCTGGGCAACTATCGGCTCGTTGGCGTCCAGATAGTCTGCTAGCGTCAGTTGCCAGTCAAAGCGGTCGGTAGGAGAGCGACCGACCACCTGCAAGTGATAGACCATCATCCGCCGCACCAAGGTATCTTCCTCAGGCGCGGGGCCGCCGTCATTGGGGTTCACGGGGGTATAGGTGTTTTCCAGAGGCAGATCTGGCAAGGCCTCGTAGACCTGCCGCGCCGCCTCAGGGATCAGCCGCAACTGGGCATAGGCAGGGCCGGATCCCAGCAGGGCCACAGCGGCAATGCCCACCCAGCCTCGCCAAAGAGCTTGCTTTTTCACCACGACTTTCTTCTCCACCGGTAGCAAACCATCGCTCAAATTTTTGAGCGGCAACTCTTATCTCTCCTGATTGGAAAGAGCTTGGGATCCCAGAGCAGTTGGGAAGCGTTGCAATCTAGACATGGACATGAACCATTCTAAGCTGCATAGATTTTTTTGGCTCAGCGTTTATAGACAGGATAGCCGGCTGCCAATTGACCCCAGCTTTTAACGATCTCTAGTCAATGCTCAATCCCTCGACCACCTGAGGCTGAGAACGTGGCCTGAGAGGGGCAGATTGGGCTACGCGATCCTGTCGTCGGTGGGGCTGAAAGTGATTTTGCCACAAGCCGAGGATATCAAGTGTTTCGCCACCATGCTGGGTGTAGCGCTGCCGTACTTTACACAGAACAGGGGTATTGACACACACGCCGGAGACAATCACCTGACCCTTGCTCAAAGCCGGCAATTCCTGTAACAAATCCCGTCCGGCAGCCTCAACACTGTGGCGCAGATTTTCTTGATCGGAAGGGTTGACAATTCGCATCAAAAATTGGCTCATGCATTGCGATAGAATGTCCGAGTCCAGCTTGCCGGGGCGTTGCGTGATTAGACCTACTCCTAAGCCAAACTTCCGCCCTTCGCTGAGAATGGTGCGCAACACCTGCTTGCAGCGGGAGGGCTCGTGGGCAGGGGCAAAGCGATGGGCCTCTTCCAACAAGATAAAAACAGGATAGGGCAGGTAATTTTCATCCCCCGGTTGGATCTTGCCTTTATGGGTGTTAATGCGGGCGTAATTGGCCTGGCGCAGGATGGCGGCGGCAATGACTTGCTGCTCTTCCTGGCTAATCTCGTGCATCTGCAAAATGGTTACCTGCCCTGGCTCAAACAAATCCTTGGGGGCCAGGTGTTCCACATTGCTAAAGTAGGGAGAGCGATCGATCTGCTCTAGCTTCCACTCCAAAGCAGCGGCTGAGGATCCCCGGGATCCGTCCTCTGCCGAATCTTCTTCGTTGACGGTGTCGATCAGATCCCGAATTGTCCAACGTAGTGGATTGAACTGGGTAACCTTGCGGAAAGCTTTCTCTAGGAAAGATTTCTGCCGGTCGGTGGTCTCTGGCAAGAGGGTAAGGATATCGAAAAAGTTGAGAGAAGACACGCGGATCTTGATTTCCTGTGGGGAGAGAACCTTAACCTTAGGGCGGTAGCCGTCTTCGCCCAAAAACTTGGGGTGGGACTGCATCTCTGCCAGTGTATGGTATTCCCCATGGGGATCAAAAATGAGAACAGCAGCCCGGTTTTTGGGCAACATCAGCTCTTCAATCAAGACCCCCGCCGTGTAGGATTTTCCGGATCCCGTCCCCGCCAAAATAGCCAGATGGGTGCTAACCATTTCCTTGACATCCAGCACCACGGGCACCGCTCCCTCGTCGCGCAACAACAGGCTGCCCAAGTGAGCGCCCCCAACGGCTGTTTCATCTCGTTTGTTCAAAATCGATTTCAGCAGACGATTGGAGGCCAAAAAGACTTTGGCACCGGGATCCGGAGGGCGACGGGGGTTAATAAAGCCCATGGCGCGGTGAAAATAGCCGATGACCTCGACGGTAACTGCGTAGATTTCCGGGTTGGGGTGGGTAAAGCCCACCAAAGCCACAATGGTGCTGGGATCGATCTCGGTGTCGGCAAAGATGCGATCGGGAATGTGATCCAAGAGCTGGACTTGCCTGATCTTGCCGAGAATTTTCAGGGTTTGGGACTGGGTATCCTGAACCTCATAGTAGACAAAATCGCCTACTCTTACAGCTTGGGTATTGGAGGTGATAAAAACATACTGGTTGGAGGTTTCACCGGGGCCCTTGACAGTGCCGATTACTTCTGGGGCCTCTTCATCGGAGGAGAAGACAGCTTTTGGATAGTGTCCATTGTCAAGAGACTGGGCGATCCCTACAGTTTTTTTGGTCATCAGCGCATCGCTCCTACGGTCATTTTCCAGGCCAGTTCTTTGCTTAGAATTTGCAGGGCCCGCCGTTGAGCCGGATCGGAAAACATGGGTATGATATCATTCAAGACTTGATAAACAAGGTGGTCGGCAAAGTTGCCGCCGCTGCTCAAGAGCAATCCATAATACGAAAATTGGGTTTGACCTTGGGGATCTTGGTGAAAACGTAGGATTTCTTCTTGGCTCATGCGAAAAACGGGCGTGTTCACAGGCACCACCACGCGCGGGATCCCTTGCCGGCCACAGCCCCGCTCTTCGTCCAAAGCTCCGATGAGAACCACCGAAAGCAGCGTGCGCACCTCGTTTTGTAAATCGGGGGAAAAATAGGGATCCGGCTGGCTGGAGAGGCGCGGGCCGGAGTTGAGAAAGAGCGGGTTTACAATTTGGGTGTTATAGACCAGACCTACAGCCCAGTGCCGTTGATCATTCTCCAGCTTAACAAAGCTGCCAAAGCCATAGTCATCAGGAGAGGGAGGATTTTTGACTTCTAGGGCGTCATCCACCTGCACTATGTAGTCACAGTGATTGTTGGAGCGAACCACCTTGCCCAATCTCATCGGACTCGCCTCCGCTGCAGTTTACTCACCGTTTTCCGAGATAACCTGAGGTTGAGCTTCTCGCGGCTTGCCCAATCTTGCATCAGGCGCAGGAAAAGGTTGCGATCCTCATTGCGAATAACGGCTATTTGATCGGCTGTCTCTAACACATAGGGATAGCCTCTACCAATGATGACCTCGCAGCGCACCAGATCCACGACCCAGTCCAAAAGTCCTGCCTCGTAAACCCAAACCGGTATCTCCAGCCGGGCCGGAAAGTTGTCGTTGGTGCGCAAATAAACAAATCCCACTCGCTCTCGCATTTCTTGGTAAGAGTTGAGGATCCCATCTTGAGGGTTAAGGCTGCCGCCGCGAGCACAGATAAAAAAAGGGGTGCGCTCCCCCCACTCCAGCCACGGGCTGAGGAGTTGGGCATCGTGAAGCTGAGGAGCTTCAGGAAGATCGAAGCAATGCCGCAGCAATGTCACCAGATCTGAGGTATAGGTAGTGTCGATGTAGGCCACAACAGGGATCTGGTTTTGCTCGCTGGCCCGCAGCACCTGGAGTAAACATTGTACGTAGAAATCTCGGCTTTCTGGCTCAAGGGCTTCCGCAAAGGTAGCCACCAGAGCCCCATCTAAAAAGGCCAACTTTCGGGATCCAGGCTGAGCTCCCCGGATATATTCCACCAGCTTTTCTGCTTCCATTTGGAAGCGACGCATGTTGACGACGCGCTCTTTGGGCTCGCCGCTGCTATCGGATCCCAAATCCTTTGGAGTCAGTACATCGACTTGAATATCTTTTTCGTACAGGCCTTGGGCACAGTGATGATTCTCATACCAGCCGATCTGCACCAAGGCCACCGGAATTGACAGATCCTTGCTGGGATAGATTTGGGATCCATCTACTGCAAAGGTGGAAATATTTTTAATAATCGACCTTGCCCATTCATCGCTTTCCTCATGGCTAGTCCATGCCTGTTCAAAAGGAACTGACCAACTGGAGTAAAGATCCCACTCTTGAGTAGGTAGAGCACCCGGAAAGTCCAAGGGCGCTATTTTTTCGGCAATCTCTGCGCTCGACCACTGGCACAATCTTTCCATGGCCTGCCGATATCCCTCTCTGCGCTCCGATAGCCCTTGATCAAAAGTGACGAAAGCCTCCCGCTTTTGCTGCAATACTGCCAGAACCCGGTCAGCTCTAAATACCATAGGTGGGATCCCTCCTCATCTGGCCAGAGCCAGCGTGCCTCTCCACCCGAATGATGTTCTCCGTTACTTGCTCAAAGGTATCGTCGTGGCTGATCACAAATAGCTGCTCAAAAGAGCGCAAATTGGTAATGGACTCGGCCAATCGCTGTCGGCGCTGGGCGTCCATGTTGGTGGTGGGCTCGTCGAAGAAGGCAATATCCAACTGTCCTAACACCTTGAGCAAGGCTAGGCGAACTGCCAGAGCTGCCGACATCTGCTCTCCTCCAGAAAGGCTGGCAAAACGTCGTTTGGGGCCGCCTCCCTCTTGAACGCGGATCTCGTAGTCGGCCTCCCAGGTGAGGGCAACATTGGGGCGGTTGAGGATTTCCCGGAAGAGGTGATCGGCAATGTTGTTGATCTGCTGTAGATAGTATTGGGTAATTTGAGGGCCAGCCTTTTTGTAGGTATCTCGGCTAAACTTAATGAAGCGATGCAGACGCTCTTTCTCGATTCGTTGCGTCTCGACTTGTTTTAAGGTTTCTCTCACCCGCTCCAGTTGCTGTAACCTTTCCTGGATTTTCTGTAGTTGAGGGGCAAGGCTTTCCAGGCGAGCTTGAGCCTCGGCCTTTTGAATTTCGGTGGCCTGCAAAAGGGAGCGCAGACGTTGGTGCTCCTGAGGCTGATAGAGGGAAGCCAAAGGATCCCGCTGTGCCCGCAATTGGGACAGTTGGGTTTGCAATGCTTGCTGTTGCGCCTTCAGTTCACTGAGCTTCCGTTCTCGTTGGGGGAGCAGTTTGGCAATAGGCTCCAGACCTAGATATTGCTCGTGATCCGCTCGGTAGTGTTCGCGCTGTTCTTGCAGGGATCCCAGCTCTCGATCCAGGTGTTCGGTTTGCAGCAGCGCTTCCTCGAGGGGGCGGAGTGCTGCCTCCAAATCCTGGATTTGCTGTAGGCAACCTGCCTGCGTTTGCAGGTACTGTCTTTCCAGCTTGAGCTCCGCTTTCAGCCACTCAGCCCGGCTTCTCGGATCCCCCAGGGACTTCAAGGTTTCGGCGGCTTTTACAATTTGGGCTTGCAGGTAATCTTTGGATCCCTCTATTTTCTCCCAGCGATCAATTTGGGCTTGTTTTTCCTGCTTAGCTTGCTGGATCTGTTCTAGAGCCAACTGAGCTGTTTGCAGTTCATCTTTTCGTTGTGGCAAACTTTGGACAAGTGGTTGCATACGGATAACGGTTTCATAGCTGTTGCGATGGCAACTCTGCTCCTCCCGTAAAGCGGCAATTCTCTCGTCTAGATCGGCAAGGGGCTGAAGCTGCTGCTCTAGGGCTTGTATCTGTTGTTGAAGTTGCTGGATGCTGGCTACAACTTGCTGGTACTCTTGCTCAACTCTCGGCTTATTGTTGAGCTCCTTTTCCAGGCGCTGGATTTGCCCCCTGGGATCCCCCAGTGCCTGCAGCGCTTGGCCAATTTCCTGTTGTTGCCGAAGAAAGTCTGGCTCTGCCTCGAGGCTCCACTGAAGATCCTCAATTTTGCTCTGGCGTTCGTTTTGCCATTGCAGCAACTGTTGAATTTGAGCTTCTAACTCGGGAATCTGCGCCGTTAAGCCCAGCAGGGGCTGCAAAGTCTTGAGTTGCTCCTGGATATCAGCCAGTTGCTGGCGTAGCTGAGGCTCGCAAGTTTGGGGGGAAAGATCCTGTAGGATTTGTTGGATGGATTGCAGTAACTGTTGGCTGAGGGCTGAAGACTGGGCCAGAACTTGCGGGATCCGCTGCCATAGAGGTTGGAGTTGCGGATAACTCTGTTGGCAAGCGGCCAGCTCCTCCACAAGAGTTTGAATGCTGCGGTTGTGCTGGGCCAGTTGGTGAGAGCCCTGCTCGAAAAGGGCTTGGAGTTCCCGCTGAAATTGCTGCGCCGCGGCTAGGCGGCTGAGCTGAGTTTGCAGTCGCTCTTGTTGAGCCTCCAGGAGGGGAATCTTGGCTACGTGCTCTCGATCGGCCTGTCGCTGTCGAAGCTGCAGCCGCAACTGTTCCAACTGGGCCCGGCCCTGTTCCTGTTCTGTTTCTCTCTGTCTTAGCTCTAGGCGCAGGGCCTGAAAAGAGGCCAACTTCTGGCCAATTTGAGAGTACCGTTGTTCCAGGACGGTTTGCTTTTCGCAGAGCGTTTGCAGGTGTAGCTTTTCCTCCTCGATTTTCTGGAAGAGTTGGAGCTGCTGTCGATATTCAGATTCTCGCAGTTGGAGTTGGTGGAGCTGCTGCCGTAAAGTTTCCCGCTGAGCTGTCAAGGTCTGCCGTGTTCGTCGCAACGCCTCTTGCTCTGCCACCCAAGCCTCCAACTCCAGATAACGCCTGTAGGCCGATTCGTGCTGTTGACAGATGGCCTGCGCCTGTTCAGCCTCTTGGACGCGGCTTTGCAGCAGTTGACAGCGCCCGGCGTGGGCTGACCATTCTCCCTGAAGCTGCTCCCATTCGCGGTGCAGTTGGAGCAAGGTGTCGAGCTGCTGAGCCCAATGGCTTTGCCGGCGCTCTAGCTCCTCTTGGGCTTGAATTTGGGGAGCCAGCTCCTCTAGCTCCTGCTTGCAGCGCTGTTGTTGGCTGAGTTTTTCCTGCAGCCTCGCCAGTTGGTTTTCGAGGTTCTGCTTTTGCGAGAGCAGGGCCTCCCGCCGCTTCAGCCACTCCAGGCGCTGCTGCCGTTGCTTTTCCAGCTCCCACAACCGATCTTCTATGGCCAAAAAGCGCTGAGATCCCTCTTGGTGGTGCTGTTGTTGTGCCTGCGCTCGCTGGGCCTCTGCCCACAGCTTTTCGGCTTGCTCAAGGGCTACTGCCAGCAGGGATCCCTCTTGCTCCAGTTGAGCAATTTGCCGGTCGAGCGTTTGGATTTGCTCAAGCAGCTTCTCCAGCCGCTCCAGCTCCAGCTTCACCTCGGCCAAGGTATGGGTATGGTGGCTTAAGCGCTCCTGCCAGTGGCTCAGTTCTTGCTCGATTCTCTGCTGCTCTACTTGCAGCGGATCCCAGTCTTGCATCTGTTGATGGAGCAGCTCAATTTGATGCTTGACGGCCAGAACTTGCGCCTCGCTGTATTTTTCAACTGCCAGCAGATCCTTTGCAACTTGCTGGTACTCTTCTACCTTCAAGATGCGGTCGAAAACTTCTTTCCGCTCCCGACTGGTTTTGAGAAAATCTGCTGTGAAAGTGCCCTGGGGCACCCCAATCGTTGTAGCAAAGAGCCGCGCCAAATCAGTACCGGCGGGCACACCCAAATGTTGCCTCAGCCACGCTAGCACATCTGCCTTGCGCTCGTAATCTAGGCGCTGCTTCAATTGCGGATCGAAGAGGCGATATCCCTGCCTGACACTGCGGCGAACGTCGTAGGTGCGCTGATCCCACTGGGAGATAAACTGGACAGTAGCCACCGCATCGCTGGCCCCTGTGCGGATGAGTTCTTCTTGGTTGTAGGGGCAGTAGTCAAACAAAACCCAGGCGATGGCCTCTAGAATGCTGGTTTTGCCTGCTCCATTTTCTCCACAAATGGCGTTGATACCGGGCTCAAACTCGAAGAAGGCGTCCTCATGAGACTTGAAGTTCTGCAGAGCCAAAGAGAGGATCCGCATGGTCAGTCTTCTTCCCCCAGAAAGGCGCCGCTCAGGTGAGCGTACACTTCCGCTTCGCCTTGCTCCTCTAAGATTTTCTCTTTGAGATCTAAGAGTAACCGTGCCAGCTCTTCGCTGCGCTTGCGGTAGTGGGCATGGCTGCTCAGCAGATCCCTGTAGATTTTCTCTTCAATTTGCAGCCTGCGCCCTTCTTCTTCGAGGGAAAGAGCAGCCGACCCGATCTCCAAAGTAGTGGCTTCGAAGCGGAAGAGAACCAGCAGGGCACCGGTAAGCTGCTGAATCTGCTGCTGCAGGGCGCGGCTATCCAACTCGTGCTTGGCAAAGCCCACCTGCCCCGCCAGCCGAAACTCCACCATTGGCGCTGGCCCACCTTCGGGAAGGTCGGATCCCTTGGCCAAGGCAATTGCGGCTGCAGCAATCTCTTCGGGCGTTTCCCGGCCCTTGGCCTCAAGAGAGATCCGTCGGTGAGGCCGCCGGTAGTAGTCCTGCACCAGCTCAGCCTGAGGCGGGCCCTCTCCCCAGCGGACGCGGTAGGCTCCCCGCGGAAAGTCCCACTCGGCAGTACTGTTAGCCTCCAGGGATCCCGGATTGAAGATCCAGCCTTCTTCTGTATAGCTTTTGTGGATATGTCCCAAGGCTAAATAGCCCACCCCTGCCTCCCGCAAAGGCAGCAGATCCCGGTAGCGCAAGGCGCCCTGGTAGCGAGCAATTTGGCCTTCCAGGCCGTGGTGGAACATGAGCACCACCCGCTCAGGGCCAGGGGGCAACCGGCGAATGGCCGCCGCCAACTGCTCAATCGACTTGGGGGCCGCCGACCCATACCACTGGGATCCGATCACCCGCACCCCACAGGGCAGATCCAGATAGCCCCCCCGCCCACCTGACCAGGGGCGCAGCTCTAAACCCTCCTCGCCTGCTTCCGGCTCCAGCAGGATCAGGTCGCCGTGATCGGCCAGGTAGCGCAGCCAACTGGTCTTGACACCGTAGGGGCGGCTGTCGTGGTTGCCCTCAATGGCCAAGACGGGGATCCCGGCCTGCTTCAGCTCCCGCAAGACAATCTGGGCTTGGTTGAGGACACCGGGCTGAATTTGCCGGTGCTCAAACAGATCCCCGGCAATGAGGACAAAATCCACCGGGTTCTGGATGGCATGGCGGCGCACCACATCCCGAAAGGCCAAAAAGAAATCTTTGCTCCGCTCCGGGCTGTTGTAGCGGTCGTAGCCCAGATGCACATCGGCCAGGTGCAAAAAGGTGCAGGTGGAAGTGGCCATCGCCCGAACCTGCCAGCAAATTGCCCACAGTTTAGCAGACAAACCTCAGTGCTCAACTAGATATAGGGATCCCTTCCCGGCCATTTGCGGCTTTGCTCGGGTTGCCACCCCTAGAGCTAGGCGCCGCCCCGCCGCGCTGCCTGTTGCCCAGTTCCAACCTTTCATGGGCACAGCTTGGGTTGGTGAAAGTTCGTTACATATATTTACATCTTTATTGGAGAAACGATTGCCAAGCAACCCTAACTCCGATAGGGCAAGGGATCCCTGGTTTAATTATTGTGAAGCGACGGGGGGGTTACAAAGGCTGACCTATAATGCCAGGTAAATCCCGCCTTGGGGGAGATCCCCGAGCTTCACGGCTGCAGACAGGCGGGAGCGCTTCGTTCCTTGTCGCAAGAGAGGAGTTCTTGATGACAACTACGCCAAAGGAGCGAGAGCCAAAGGTCAAGGTTTCGGTGGATATCGATCCGGTCCCCACCTCATTTGAGAAGTGGGCCAAGCCGGGGCACTTCGATCGCAGCCTGGCGCGTGGGCCCAAGACCACGACCTGGATCTGGAACCTCCATGCTCTTGCTCATGACTTCGACAGTCACACCAGCGACTTAGAAGACGTCTCTCGGAAGATCTTCTCCGCTCACTTCGGCCACCTGGCGGTGGTCTTTGTCTGGCTGAGCGGCATGTACTACCACGGAGCTCAGTTCTCCAACTATTCTGCTTGGCTGGCGGATCCGATTAACATCAAGCCCAGCGCCCAAGTGGTCTGGCCCATCTTCGGCCAGGAGATCCTCAACGGCGATGTGGGCGGCGGCTTTGAAGGGATCCGCATCACGTCGGGTCTATTCCACCTCTGGCGAGCTGCCGGCATCACCAATGAGTTTCAACTCCTCTGCACCGCTATCGGCGGTCTGGTGATGGCTGGCCTCTGCCTGTTCGCCGGCTGGTTCCACTACCACAAGCGGGCTCCCAAGCTGGAGTGGTTCCAAAACGTGGAGTCGATGCTCAACCACCACCTGGCGGGCCTGCTGGGGCTGGGCTCGCTGGCCTGGGCCGGTCACCAAATCCACGTGGCCATCCCCATCAACAAGATGTTGGATGCGGGCGTGCCGGCGGCTCAGATCCCTCTGCCCCACGAGTTCATCCTCAAGCCGGCCCTGATGAAGGAGATGTTCCCCAGCGTGGATTGGGGCCTCTTCAGCGGGGTGGTGCCTTTCTTTACGTTGGACTGGGGCAAGTACGCGGAGTTCCTCACCTTCAAGGGTGGCCTGGATCCGCAAACGGGCGCCCTCTGGCTGACGGATCAGGCCCACCACCACCTGGCCATTGCCGTGCTCTTTATCGTGGCCGGCCACATGTACCGCACCAACTGGGGCATCGGCCACTCCATCAAAGAGATCCTGGAAGCCCACAAGGGCCCCTTCACCGGCGAGGGCCACAAGGGTCTCTACGAAGTGCTGACCAGCTCCTGGCACGCCCAACTGGCCATTAACTTGGCCATGGTGGGATCCCTGAGCATCATCGTGGCGCAGCACATGTACGCCATGAACCCCTACCCCTACATGGGCATCGACTACGCCACCCAGATCTCCCTCTTTACCCACCACATGTGGATAGGCGGCATCTTCATCGTTGGCGGCGCTGCCCACGGGGCCATCTACATGGTTCGCGACTATGACCCGGCGGTGAACCGCAACAACGTCTTGGATCGGGTGATCCGCCACCGCGACGCCATCATCAGCCACCTGAACTGGGTGTGCCTGTTCCTGGGCTTCCACGCCTTCGGCTTCTACGTCCACAACGACACGATGCAGGCGCTGGGCCGTCCGCAGGACATGTTCTCGGACACCGGCATCCAACTGCAGCCCATCTTTGCCCAGTGGATTCAATCCCTGCACACTAAGGCCATCGCCAGCACCGCTCCCTATGTGGGCGCTTCGGTCAGCCCCATCTTCGGCGGCGACGTGGTGGCTGTGGGCGGCAAGGTGTCGATGATGCCGATGGTGTTGGGCACGGCGGACTTCATGGTGCACCACATCCACGCCATGACCATCCACATCACCGTGCTGATCCTGCTCAAGGGGGTGCTGTTTGCCCGCTCTTCCCGCCTGATCCCCGATAAGGCCAAGCTGGGCTTCCGCTTCCCCTGCGATGGCCCGGGCCGCGGCGGCACCTGCCAGGTCTCCGGCTGGGATCACGTGTTCCTGGGGCTGTTCTGGATGTACAACGCCATCTCGATTGTGATCTTCCACTTCAGCTGGAAGATGCAGAGCGACATCTGGGGCACCGTCAACCCCGATGGCACGATCGAGCACATCACGGGCGGCAACTTCGCAACCAGCGCCATCAACATCAACGGCTGGCTGCGGGACTTCCTGTGGGCGCAATCGGTGCAGGTGATCAACTCCTACGGCTCGGAGCTGTCGGCCTATGGGTTGCTCTTCCTGGGTGCCCACTTCGTCTGGGCCTTCAGCTTGATGTTCCTGTTCAGCGGCCGTGGCTACTGGCAGGAGCTCATTGAGTCCATCGTCTGGGCCCATAACAAACTGAAAGTCGCTCCGGCCATCCAACCCCGCGCCCTGAGCATCATCCAGGGTCGGGCGGTCGGTGTGGCCCACTACCTGCTGGGCGGGATCGTCACCACGTGGGCGTTCTTCCTGGCACGGTTTGCCGCACTCGGCTAAGGCAAGGAGGAAGAGAAAACCATGGCAACTACTGCAACTCGTTTTCCCCAATTCAGCCAAGACCTGGCCAGCGATCCCACCACTCGGCGTCTGTGGTACGGCATTGCCACCGCCCACGACTTCGAGACCCACGATGGCATGACGGAGGAGCGGCTTTACCAAAAGCTGTTTGCCACCCACTTCGGCCATCTGGCGATCATCTTCCTGTGGGCTTCTGGCAACGTCTTTCACATCGCCTGGCAAGGCAACTATGAACAATGGGTGGCCAACCCCACGGGGGTTACCCCCATCGCCCACGCCATCTGGGATCCCCAGTTCGGCAAGGCGGCGGTGGAGGCCTTTACCCAACCTGGAGGCGGCGGCCCTGTCAACGCGGCTTACTCCGGCCTCTACTACTGGTTCAACACCATCGGCCTGCGCACCAACGGCGATCTCTACGCCGGCGCCATCGGCCTGTTGTTGTTGGCGGCGGTGTTCTTGTTTGCCGGCTGGCTGCACCTGCAGCCCCGCTTCCGCCCCAGCCTGAGCTGGTTTAAGAACGCCGAGGCCCGCCTCAACCACCACCTGGCCGGCCTGTTTGGTGTCAGCTCCTTGGCCTGGGCAGGCCACCTGGTGCACGTGGCCATCCCCGAGTCGCGCGGACAGCACGTGGGCTGGGACAACTTCCTCACCACGCTGCCCCATCCGGCGGGCCTAAAGCCCTTCTTTACCCTAAACTGGGGGGTCTATGCCCAGAACCCGGATACGGCCAACCATGTCTGGGGCACGGCAGAAGGGGCGGGCACGGCCATCCTCACCTTCTTGGGCGGCTTCAACCCCAACACCCAGTCCCTGTGGCTGACGGACATGGCCCACCACCACCTGGCCATTGCCGTGATCTTCATCGTGGCTGGGCACATGTACCGCACCAACTGGGGCATTGGCCACAGCATCCGCGAGATCCTGGGCGCCCACAACCCCCCCAAGGGCACTCCCTTCGGAGGCCTGCTGGGAGAAGGCCACAAAGGTCTCTACGACACGGTCAACAACTCCCTGCACTTCCAGTTGGCGTTGGCGCTGGCCTGCTTGGGAGTGGTGACCTCGCTGGTGGCGCAGCACATGTACGCCCTCAACCCCTACGTGTTCATGTCGATGGATCACACCACGGAGGCGGCTCTCTACACCCATCACCAGTACATCGCTGGCTTCTTGATGGTGGGGGCCTTTGCCCACGGGGCCATCTTCCTGGTGCGGGACTACGATCCTGAGGCCAACAAGAACAACGTGCTGGCGCGGGTGCTGGATCACAAGGAGGCGATCATCTCCCACCTGAGCTGGGTGTCGCTGTTCCTGGGCTTCCACACCCTGGGGCTGTACGTCCACAACGACGTCATGCAGGCCTTCGGCACGCCGGAGAAGCAGATCCTGATTGAGCCGGTGTTTGCCCAGTTCATACAAGCCTCCCACGGCAAGATGATCTACGGCATGGACGTGTTGTTGTCCAACCCGGATAGCATCGCCTCTACGGCTTGGCCCAACTACGGCAACGTGTGGCTGCCTGGCTGGCTGCAAGCCATCAACGATCCCAATGGGTTCCTCTTCCTGCCCATTGGCCCCGGCGACTTCCTGGTGCACCACGCCATTGCCCTGGGCCTGCACACCACCACGTTGATCCTGGTCAAAGGGGCGTTGGATGCCCGTGGCTCCAAGCTGATGCCGGACAAAAAAGACTTCGGCTACAGCTTCCCCTGCGACGGGCCGGGGCGGGGCGGCACCTGCGACATCTCCGCCTGGGATGCCTTCTACCTGGCCATGTTCTGGATGCTGAACACCATCGGCTGGGTGACCTTCTACTGGCACTGGAAGCACCTGGGGATCTGGAGCGGCAACACCGCCCAGTTCAACGAGAACTCCACCTACCTGATGGGCTGGCTGCGGGACTACCTCTGGGCCAACTCTGCCCAGTTGATCAACGGCTACAACCCTTACGGGATGAATAACCTGGCGGTTTGGGCCTGGATGTTCCTGTTTGGCCACCTGGTCTGGGCGACAGGGTTCATGTTCCTCATCTCCTGGCGCGGCTACTGGCAAGAGCTGATCGAGACGCTGGTGTGGGCGCACGAGCGCACCCCCTTGGCCAACTTGATCCGCTGGAAGGACAAGCCGGTAGCTCTGTCGATTGTTCAAGGTCGTCTGGTGGGCCTGGCTCACTTCACGGTGGGGTATGTGCTGACCTATGCGGCCTTTGTGATCGCCTCGACAGCCTCTCAGTCGGGGTAGCCAGCCCATAACCTGCTGAATAGGGATCCCTTGGCTTGTCCAGGGATCCCTTTTTTGTGGGTTGGTAGAGTGGTGATATGAAGTTTAGGGTCTGATGAGTTTGGTCGATGACTCTAGCCGCCCGATTGGATCCCTATATCAGGCGATATACCTTTGAGGAGTTTCATCGACTGATTGAGTCTGGACAGATTGAAGAGCCCAATCAGTTGGAGCTGATTGACGGGCTCCTGGTTCAAAAGATGACGAAAGGGGAGAGGCACGCCGCCTACTGTAGCCGCCTGTACCGACTGTTGGTGGGCCTTGTGCAGGAGCAAGCTATTGTGCGCACCCAGGATCCGGTGCAACTGCCCCCCAATCACGAGCCAGAGCCCGACTTTGCCATTGTGCGCTTTCAGCAGGATGAGTACCGCTCTCGGCATCCTCAGCCCGAAGACATCTATCTCATCATCGAAGTGGCTGATTCTTCCCTTACCTATGATCGGGAAGTCAAACTCGGACTCTACGCCAAAGCCGGGATCCCCAACTACTGGATCTTGAACTTGCAAGAGAACTGCCTAGAGACGTACAGCTTGCCAACGGAGTCGGGAGTTTACCAGAGAAGAGAGGCTTACACCCCCAAGGAAAAAGTTGGGATCCCTGGGATCCTGGCTGGAGAGTTGAGTCTGGATCAGGTTTTTTCCATCGGTTAAGGCAGGGATCCCTTGCCGGCAGATCGAGTCTTGGCTGGCAGGAGTATTGTGGGTGGGGAAGCGTTTGCAGAAGGATTGTTGATGAGCTACGACGCGGTGGTGATTGGGGCCGGGCACAACGGGCTGGTGAGCGCTTGCTATTTGGCCAAAGCGGGGCAAAAAGTGCTAGTGCTGGAGCGCTATCACACCGTTGGTGGGGCTGCCATTACAGAAGAAATTCACCCGGGCTTTCGCGTGTCGGTGGCTTCCTATTCCTGTAGTTTGCTGCGACCGGAGATCATTCGCGATCTGCGCCTGCCGGACTATGGCTTTGAGGTCTATGCCAAGCAACCTTCCTATTTCATGCCCTTCCCGGATGGGCAGCACCTCTTCCTGTATGCCGATAACCGCGCCAAGAGCAAAGCGGAAATTGCCAAGTTTTCTCGCAAAGATGCGGAAGCCTACGACCGCTGGGAGGAGTTTTGGGATCGGGTGAACGAGGTGGTGGAGCCAACCTTAATGCAGCCGCCGATTTCACTGGGCCAACTGGCGGATCGCTTTGCAGCCGCTGGCTATGAAGACGATTTCCGCCGCATTATGCTTCTCTCGACCACCGATCTTTTGGATGAATTCTTCGAGTCGGAGCAAGTCAAGGCGGCGATGGCTCCCCAATCTTTGATCGGCACCTCTGCCGGGCCGATGACTCCGGGTACGCCTTACATTTGGCTAGTCCATGCGGTAGGTCGCGCCATTGGCTCGCGTGGGGTCTGGGGCTATGTGCGCGGTGGGATGGGATCCATTACCCAAGCGATGGCCAAGGCAGCTCTGGACTTAGGGGTGGAGATCCGCACTTCTGCTCCAGTGGCGGAGATCTTGATGGAGAGTGGGCAGGCCGCTGGGGTTATCCTCGAATCGGGGGAAACCGTGCGGGCGCGGGCGGTTCTCTCCAATGCCCATCCCCAAATCACCTTTTTGCGACTCTGCTCCTCTTTGCCCCCAGACTTGCGTGACCGGCTAGAACGGCACTACCGCACCTCAGGCCCGGTGTACAAGCTCAACTTGGCCCTGGAGGAACTGCCCCGCTACACGGCGGCCCCTGCTGAAGTGCCCCCAGAAGTGGTCAGTTCCGCCACGGTAGACATTGCTCCCTCGGTGGCCTATCTGGAGCGGGCTTGGGATGATTGCAAATACGGGATCCCTTCCCGGGATCCGTTTATCGAGATCTACAGCCAATCCCCCACCGACCCGACAATGGCTCCCCCAGGCAAGCACATCCTCTCCTGTTTCTGTCAGTTTGTGCCTTACCAACCCAAAGGGCGAGATTGGAACGATGGCCTGCGGGAAGAATTTGCCGATCGGGTAATCGACAAAATTGCCCAATTTGCCCCCAACATTAAAAACGCCGTGATCGCACGGCAGATGTTGTCGCCCGTGGATCTGGAGGCCCGCTTCGGCCTTGTGGGGGGCAGCATTTTTCACGGGGAAATGACGCCGGATCAAAGCTACAACCTACGGCCCATCTCCGGCCTGGCCGACTATCGATCCCCCATTCCCGGCCTTTACCTCTGCGGCTCAGGGGCGCACCCAGGAGGCGGAGTGACCGGGATCCCTGGCCACAACTGCGCACAGGTGGTGCTCAGCGATCTGCCCAAGCTTTAACAGACAAAAAAGGCTCAGCCACAAGAGCCAAGCCGGAGTGGATCCCTGGTTGGAGATTAGACGGGTTGCCTGGGTTACAGCCGTACTTCCGTTCCCTCAAAGAACCCACGGATGATCAAAATGGCCCCTTCCTGAGTAGCAGGAGTTCCTGGTTCATCCGCCGTCCCACCTTCAATGTTGCCGGTGGGGAACTCTTGTTCCAGGAACCACTGACCGGAAATCCGCTCTGCCGAAGTGGTTTGGTCGAAGACAAGGTTCAGGTTCCCTCTTTGGGTTCCCCCACCAATATCAAGCCGGTTAAACGGCCCCGCCAACTGCGCCCCGGCTAGGGTGCGGAAGACGAAATCTCCTGTGGTGGGCACAATGCCTTGAAGGATAACGGGCTGAGAGTTGTCTCCTTCCGCAGGCGAGCCGGGCAAGGTACCCGTAGAGCGCTCTGTGCGCAATGAGAAAAAGTAATCAAAGGCTGTTGGGGCATCCGGACGAGTGGGAACAGGTAACTGGGGAATTGGGGTGGGGAAAGGTCGTGGCGGCGGGCTGACCTGCACAAAGTTGAGGACTGTGCTGACGTTGGCTGGATCAAACTCCGCCTGTACGCGGCCGTTCAACAGGCGCCGGATACGCACCAACTGATTGGGCAAGATGTTGGGCCGAGTCGGATCTGGAGCAAACAGCACTGACTGGGTACCCACCTGGGCAGGACGATAGACAATCTCCGCCTGGTTGGGACGGAAGTTCAGGCGTGCAAAGAGGGCCAAGGCATCCTCAGGGGTGCCATCGCCCGCAACACCTCGCTGCCGCACCACAAAGCTCGCGGAGAAATTGCCCGTTTGGAGAATAGCGACTACAGGACCTTGAGGTGGAGGAGGGTTGACAAAGCTTCCTGCTGGTGGGTTGCCGTTGGGGCCAGGATCTTCATAGAGTACCCCTGTGGTAGGGACAATGAGAGAAGAATCTCCCTCGAGAACGACCTGATTGCCATTCCTATTCACCAAGATTCGGCGCACGGTGAGCGTTAAAACAGTACGGTCATCTCGGATAGCCCTGAAGGTGGTGTTCACCCGAATGCGCTGGTCGTTGGGGAGGGTCGAAATTGCAACCAGCCCGGCGATATTGAATTGCGTAGATAGCCTGCCGTCGTTGGGTCCAAAGGCAGTGATATTCACCAGCGGCGTGGTTCGCCCAATTTGGATGGCCAGGGTGCTGGAGCGAAGAGCTGAGTCGATTGTCAGCTCAGTGGCTGGGATCTCGTTCACGGGCAAGATGCGGGCTTCAACATTGGCGATGCGAGCTTCACCGCTGCCTTGGAGGGGGTTGGTGCGCACAGGGATCCCGTTGTCAAACCTCGGATTGACATAGTCCAGCCGCAGGCTGGTGGTCTCCAGCACTGAGCCGGGGGTAAAGCGATACTCTTGGGCCGAGACAAAGGCAGCCGGATCCACCTGGACAGGCCCAGGCAAGGTCGGGGACTCATTAACCTCGCCGCAGCCGCCTAGCAGCAAGACTCCACACAAAACCGCTAATGAGCGACCTTTGAAGTTCATAAGGCACTTCCTCACACACCTTAAATCTGGGCAAATCCACACACAAAATGGGGAGAAGGCACCCAACCCCTAACGCTACAGGTAAGCTGGCCGCCCCTGCTCGAGGCTATGATACCCCATATCTAGGGGATGGGCCATTTCCAGAACAATTTCTTGCATTTGCTCTGCCGCTCGCTTGACAACGCTCTAGGATGCAGTAGAACTAACAGCAGGCATCCCCCTTGAAATTGTGCAGATGCATAAGACTTGAGCAAGCTCGGTGGATCCCCGCTGGACGCTGCCTAAGACATTTGCTGTGGTGTGAGTGAGTGGAGATTTTTCGATGAGACGACGTTTTGGCTCAGCCCTTGGCCGTGGCGGCCTCTCTCTTTGGGCAACCTGTGCTTCGGTTGCGCTGATTACCGGCTGCAGTAGCGAGACCACCAGCGGGGTGCCGCCTCTACTGGCTTCTAGCGGTGCCACGCCTCCTCCTGTGGCCGTTGCCCCCACGATTGCCCCCAATCTCACGCCCATCACCTTCCGCCCAGGGCCGGACTTTGCCCCCATCACCCCGCCGCCGGTTCAACCCGACCTTCCGGATCCGCCTAGTCTGTTGTCAACTGGGGGGTTTAATCTTTCATCAGTGGAATCCGCTTTCGTAACCATCACTCTGAGAGGCTTACTTGCTCCAGGAGTGATCAGGAGCGTAGAGGTTCAGTTTTTCAACATCAGTCGCGGCACGGATATTACCAGCATCTTTTTGCCGACGGCAATCGAGCAGTTTAGAAATACTCTAATAGGTCGCGGCAACAGCTACGGCGACAGAGACGGGATCACCCTCACCGACGGCTTCACCTTCCCGGCGGCTCCAGCCGCCTACAACACCAACGTTGCTGTGGGAGAAAGGGTTTTGGTAATCGTGGTCATTCGAGATTCATTTGGTCAAGCTCTGAGGCTGGAAGCGAGCAACCAAGCCACCTAAGCTGGAGCTGAGTAAGGCTGTTTGGGTTTGTGCCACGAGAGAGTTGAATGGCAGGAGGATGAGGGAATGAAAACGGGAAAAGTAGCTGGGATCTTGGCTTGCTTGTGCTTGGGCTTGTTAACAGCCTGTCAACAAACTAAAGAGGGGAATCCAATCAGCTCCCTTCCGGGGCCGATTATCGGCGTGCAAAACCCGAATACAGAACCCGGAGGAACGGGGGTAGGGCTGCCATCCACTCCTCCGATTGGATCTGTTCCCCCAGGTCAACCCAGCCCTCTTGTGCCCCCTCCTGTGTCGGCGCCGACGATCCCGCCCCTGCCCAGCCCCAACCCTTCTCCCAGCATCGTTGGCCTGCCTCCGGCCCCCTTGGCTGCTCCAACCTTTACCAAGAGCTTTAGTCCCAGCACAACTTCGGTGGGTGTTCCTGTTACTTTGAGTTTTTCGATCACCAACAACTCCGGCATCCAACTGACCGGCCTCAGCTTTGCGGAAATTCTGCCGGCAGGGCTATCCGTTGCTGCCGCTCCTGGCCTCAACAATACCTGTGGGGGAACTGCAAGCGCCCCTCCAAATGGAAGCTTTATTTCTCTGACCGGCGGCCAGCTCAGTCCCAACTCAAGCTGCCTGATAAGCGTTCAGGTGGTTGCCGCAAACGTGGGTACCTACACGAACCCTGCCACAACGCTTACCAGCAACCAGGCCCCTGCCGCTCAGAGCGCACCCGTCGGCCTAACTGTGAACCCAGTTCTTCCTCCAACCTTTACCAAGGAGTTTAGCCCTAACCAAGCAAGACAGGGTGGCAGTGTGGCTGTCATCTTTACGATCACCAACAACGCTCCTGTACCTCTATCAGGGCTCAGCTTCATAGATTCTTTGCCGGGCGGGCTGCGAATTACCCTACAAAATGCTGTTACCTTGAACACTTGTGGCGGCACACTCACCGCACCTCCTAGTGACCCTGGCCCACCAGTGGTTAATTCAACCACGATTGCCCTTCAAGATGGAACTCTGGCTCCAAATTCCTCCTGCGTAGTTTCTGTACCGGTCGAACAAATTACCCCCAGGGTTGACAACTACACCAACCCACCAGTTACTCTCTTTAGCAGTGGGGCGCCGCCAGTTCAATCCAATCAAGCACATGTGCGTTTCAACTGAGCCCCCTGCAAAATCCTGGCTATTGATTGGCCGATGTCTGAACAGGGTAGTCGAACTTTTCCGGGGAATTCAAAATCTGTGGGATCTTGTGCTAGCTGAAGGATTCCGGCTGAATTTTGAGTCAAGCGATCCAGCTTTGCCAAAGAAGCCGTACTTTGTCCGACTTTGCAAGATTTTGTGAACAAGTGGGATCCTTGCCCTGCAAGGGATCCGCATCAACCTCAATCAACCTGGCCGATCAAGGCGGCTGCCCAATCCAGGAGGGCGTTCACTGCTTCTAGGTCTTTCGCTTCTGAGTACAACCTCAGCAGAGGCTCGGTGCCGCTGCCGCGTCACCCCCCAACACTTGCGCAGGACTTTGGAACCAGCAGACAACAGCAGGCAGCGAGTCTAAGAGGAGGCGGCTGCCATCTCCCGTGCCAGGACCCATTCCACGAGGGTGCGCACGCCGTAGCCAGTGGCGCCTTTGTTGGTGTAGCCCGAGTCTTTTTCAGCCCAGACGGGGCCAGCTATGTCTAGGTGGGCCCAGGGGGTTTTCTCCACAAACTGCTTAAGGAAGAGGGCGGCAGTGATGGAGCCGCCAGAGCGGGGGCCAGTGTTTTTCATGTCGGCTACGGTGGAGCTGAGGCCCTCGAAATAGCTCTCTTCCAGGGGTAAGCGCCAAATCTTCTCGCCCGAGAGGTTGGCCGCCTGCTGCAGCTCCTGGGCCAGCTTCTCGTCGGGGGTGAAGAGGCCAGCAATCTCTTCTCCTAGGGCAATGACGCAGGCGCCGGTCAAGGTCGCTAGGTCAACAATGGCGTCCACCCCTAGTTTCTCGGCAAACACTAGGGCATCGGCCAGGGTAAGACGGCCCTCGGCATCGGTGTTGTTGACTTCGATGGTCTTGCCGTTGGAGGCGGTGAGGATGTCACCGGGGTGGAGGGCCCGGCCGCTGATCATGTTTTCGGTGGCAGCGACGATAAAGTGCACCTCTACCCGCGGCTTGAGGGCAGCTAGCGCACGGGCCGCTCCCAAGACGGCTGCCGCTCCCCCCATGTCGGTTTTCATCATGGCAATGCTGCGGGAGTCGGTTTTGATGTTGAGGCCGCCGGAATCGAAAGTGAGACCTTTGCCCACCAGAGCCAGCTTGGCGACGGGATCCCCTTCTTTGGGCTTGTAGGTGAGGTGGATGAACTGAGGCGGCAGATCCGAGGCTTGGGCCACGCCTAGGAAAGCCCCCATGCCTAAGGCTTCGCACTCTTCCCGCCCCAGGATCTCCACCTCTAGGCCGTAGTCTTGGGCCAGTTGCCGGGCAGTTTCGGCCAGGGCAGGAGGCGTGACGACGTTGGCGGGAGCAGCCACCAGTTCGCGGGCCAGGATCGTCCCGGCAGCCATCTCGGTGGCCCGCTGAAGGGCGTTCTCACAGTCTTGGCGGGCCTGGGCCAGTCCTGGCACCAAGAGCGTGACTTCCTCAACGGCAAAGCCGCGCTCTTCGTCGGGCTTGGGGGGAGATTTGAAGCGGTTGTCCTGGTGGGCCACTAGGAGGCTGGCTTCAACCACCGCCTGCACTGCTCGCCCCTGATCCAGCCCAGTTTCCGGCAAAGACAGCACTACCTGCTTGGCTTTAAGGCTGTGGGCCTGGCGCAGGCCGTTGGCAGTAGCCCGTCGCAGTCCTTCCAAAGTCAGCGCTGCGGGATCCCCCAGCCCCACCAGCACCAGCTTGCGGATAGGCCCTGGCAGGCGCAGGGCGAGGCTGCTGTTGGGCTTGCCCTGAAACTTCTGTTCTTGAACCGCTTCCGCCACCAGCCCCGACCATACCTTCTCGTCCAGGGAAGCGATCTCAGCAGGCAGCGGGAAGGTGGCGTTTTCGCCGCTGGGGGCAAAGCAGTAGACCAGGGCACATTCGGCCTGCGTTAGAGGTGGCTCGCCAAGACGAAGCTGCATGGGAAACCTTTGGCCAAGCTGTGGACGGTAGACTTTCAGTGTAGCCAATTTGCCGCTTCTAGGACAGGGGATCCCTCGCCTGCCCTCGACGTTGGCTTCCCCAGCCAATAGCCTTTAATCAGGAAGGGAGAAAACCAAGGTATGGCCTGGCGGCGGCGTCACGTCCTTCAGCTTGGGGTTATTGCCTGCGCAATGCTCCTGGCTCTGGCGGTAGGAGGGGTGGGATCCCTGGCCCAGGCGCAGAGACCCCTGGAAGAGCTGCCGCAGCCGGTTCGCCTCAAGTTGCCCCCCGGCCTAGCCCGCTACGCCTACGACAAATCGGCGGGAGACTACTTCGAAGAAATCGAGCCGCTGCTGCCGGGCGGAGCTTATGCCCAGTGGGCCTTCTATCCCGTCCCCGTCTACATCCAGGGGGATCACCCCCAGTGGAAAACCTTTGTGGAGCAGGCGGTGAAGGAGTGGTCTGCTTATATCCCGATGCGGGTGGTGGCCAAAGAGGAAGAGGCCCTCTACGGGATGAGCATTTATCGCGTTCCTGGCATTGGCGACGGGATAGCGGGGGCAGCCCGCCCAGAGTTTTTCTTCGCCGCCGATGGCTCGCTGCAGCAGCGGGTGCGCATTGTCATCGCCGAAGGCCAGGGGCTGGCAGAAGTTACGGCAGTGGCCCGGCACGAGATTGGCCATGGGCTAGGGCTGTGGGGCCATAGTCCCAACCCGCGGGATCTGATGTACGGCGGCCACCACGCGGAGGCTACCGGCAATCGCCGCCTGCTGCGGGTGCCCACCATTACCAAGCGGGATCTCAACACCCTCAAGCGGGTCTACGAGCAGCCCACCCTGATGGGCCAGGTCTTTCCAGAGAGCTACCGCCGCCTGTTTGGCCAGGTTCGTGAGGAGATCCCCGCACCTGGCTAAAGCCGCAGCAGTTGCGACGCCCCCTTGGCCGCCATAGCCAGGAGAAAAAACAGCAACTGGGTGGCCACGATGCTGGGGCCGGAGGGCAGGTTGAAGGCGGCCGAGAGGAGGATCCCCAGCACCGCGCTCAAGCCCCCGAAACCCATGGCCAGCAACACATAGGTTGTAAAGCGGGATCCCAAAAGCCGCGCCGTCGAAGCGGGGATGACCACAAAGGCGCTTACCAGCAGCACCCCCACCGAGCGGATCGACAGCGCCACCACCAAAGCCAGCAGCACCACAAAGGCTAGCCGCTGCCAGCCCACTTCCACCCCTCGCGCCCGCGCCAACGACTCATCCAGGGTCAGCAACATCTGGGCAGTCAAAGTCAGCCCAATGTACCCCAGGGCCAGCAGCAGGAGCAGGCCGCTCATCCAGAGGGCCGGCGGGCTGATGCCCAGGATGTCCCCGAGGAGCAGTTGGTTGAGGTTGCCGCGGTAGCCGGGGATCAGGCTGAGGCCGATGATGGCCAGGGCCAAGGAGGAAGAGTAGATGATGTTCAGCACCGCATCTGCCGAAAGCTGGGTGCGTTCCAGAATAAAAGTCACCCCCAGGGCAAACACCACCCCAAACACCATCAGCACCGCCGTAGGATTCAGTCCCAGAACCACTCCCAGGACAATACCCAAGAGCGCCGAATGCCCCAGGGCATCGCTAAAAAACGCCAACTGCCGAAAGATGACAAAACTGCCCAGCAGTCCCCCCGTCACCCCTGTGAGGATCCCGCCCAGAAGAGCCCGCTGCATGAAGGGCAACTGCAGCAATTCCACCACCCGCGCCCAGGTCTCCGGCATTTCCCCTCCTTAGTGATGGTGGATGTAGCGGGCAAACTCGGGGCCGTAGACGCAGCTCAGCATCTCTGGGGCCAAGGCCACCTCGGGGGATCCCTGGCAGATCAGGGAGCGATTGAGGCACAACACGCGGTCGCAATGGCGGGACACCATTTCCAGGTCGTGGGAGACTTGTAGGATGGTCCAGCCCAGGGATCGGCGCAGCTCTTCCAACATCCGATAGAACTCCCCTTCGCTGGGGCTATCCAAGCCGGCGGGGGCCTCGTCCAGCACCAGCAGCCGCCGCGGCCAGACTAGGCAATAGGCCAACAGCACCCGCTTCAGCTCGCCGCCGCTGAGTTGACCCAGGAGTTTCGAGGCCAGGTGTAGAGCCTCGGCCCGTTGCAGGGCTTTCTGGACGGCTTCCTGCCGAGCAGCTTGCTGCTGCCAGGGCCAGCGAGGTCCAAGGGATCCCCAGCCCAGGGCGACAAACTCGGCCACGGTCAGGGGAATGGCGGGGTTGAAGTGCAACCGCTGGGGCACGTAGGCAATCTGCTGCCGCACTTTCTGGGGCAAGTACCCCGACAGGCGCAGCGGCTCTCCCAGAATGCCAATCGAGCCACACTGCCGCGGCAGGATGCCCAGGATGGCCTGCACCAACGTGCTCTTGCCGGCACCATTGGGGCCGACAATGGCGGTATGGGATCCCGCCTCCAGCGCAAACGACACATTCTGCACGGCCAACTGGGATCCCCGATAGACCGTCAGCCCCTCCACCCAAAGGACAACTTCGCCCAAGTGGGAGGTCATCGCCCCCTCGCCAGCAGGTGTTCGAGGGCAGCTTGGCCCACCACGGGCAACTGCAGGGGAACCCAGGCCTTTTCCTTCTCAAAGGCGGAGACCAGGTTCTCCACGTTTTGCCGCATGATGGCTAGGTAGTATTCCGGCTCGATCCCCTCCGGGCCGGCGGTTTCGATGGGATCGAACACGCGAACCTGTACCCCCAGATCTCTGGCCAAAACCTCAAAGGGGTTGTCACTCCCCACCTGAGGTTCCACTAGGATCGTCTTCAGGCCCGATTGCCGTACCGTATCCATCACCCGCCGCACATCCTCAGGGGAGGGGCTGGCTTCCGGGATCTCCACCAAGAACTCCGCTTTGAGGTTGTAGCGCTCAGCAAAATAGGGGGCAAAGTCGTGGAAGACCACAAACTTTCTGCCGGCAAAGGGCGCCAATTTCTGCTCGATTTCTTTATCCAAAGCTTCCAGTTGCTCGATAAAGGCGGCAGCATTGGCGCGGTAAATCTCTGCCCCTTCTGGATCCACAGCAATCAGGCCGTCGCGGATGTTTTCCACCTGCTGAATGGCCCGCCTGGGATCTAGCCAGATGTGGGGGTTCAACTTGCCGTGGCTGTGCCCATGAGCGTGACTGTGGGAGTGTCCATGGCTGTGGCCCTGGGAATGCCCATGCTTTGGCTCCTCCGTCTGCAGAGTCGGGATCCCTTGGCTGCTGTCAATAAGGCGCAGCTTCGGATTCCCAGCATTGGCAATCAATCCCTCCAGGAAGGTCTCCATTCCCAACCCATTGATCACCAGCACATCCGCCTGAGCCAGCAAACGAACCTCCTCAGGTCGAGCCTGAAAGTCGTGGGGCCCCATCTGGGGCGGAATGAGAGGCGTCACCTCGGCCCGCTCCCCGGCCACCGCGCGGGTAAATTGCGTTATCGGCAGGATCGTGGTCACCACCTTCGGGGGGGTGGATCCCTGCTGCGCCTGGGACTCTTCTTGGCGCATCTGCAAGCCGCCCAGGATCCCGACCGAGAGGGCGGCCACCAGCGAGACCAGTGACCGCACAGGTCGAGCCGAACGCAGAGAGTTAGCTTTATCAGCCATGAGCCTTAGTACCTCACAAGACGACAGAGACAGCAGAGCCGGAAGCGCCTGACTTCTGAAAAGCCAAGGCCCGCTGCTGCAGCAGCGAAAACATGCTCACCAGGCCATTGCTGCGGGAAGGGCTAAGGCTAAAGTTGAGGCCCATCTCCCGCACAAACTCTAGGGAAACCTCCAGGATCTCCTCTGGGCGCAGACCGCTCAACCCCTCCGCCAAAACAGCCACCAAGCCCTTGACCAACTGGGCATCGGCATCCCCTTGGATGTAGACCTTGCCGTCTTTTAGCTCGGTGGCCAGCCACACCCGCGAGGCACAACCCCGCACCAGATTCTCCTCTGTTCGCTGCGACTCGGGGAAAGGGGGCAGGCGCTTGGCATAGGCCAGAAGCAATTCGTACTTCTGACGGGAGGTTCTGGCCTTTTGAAAGCGACCTACAATCTGCCGCAGAGCTTCGGGCATCAACCCACTGGCCTGAATGAGAATGATAATCAATCATAACACCCTCGCCGAGAGCGCCTACTGCGCGCGGGGGTGGGTCGGAAAAGCCAAAGAGGGAAGGGTTGTCTTCGCTACCGCACCGAGCGATAGCCGTCCCTTACTCCCCTGGGCGAGAGGACCAGTTGCCAAAGCTGGCTGGCACGGGCCTTGAAGCTGCCGGCGCTCATCAGCAAATAAAGCCGCCACAGGCGGCGAAAGCGCTCGCCGTAGCGGCCGGCCAGTTGTGGCCATGCCCGCTCAAAATTGGCGTGCCAAGCTTTTAGGGTGGCCACGTAGTTGATCCCAAAGTTGTGCCAGTCTTCCAGTACAAACAGACCCTCAAAAGCCGCTGTTATCAGACGAGGCGAGGGCAGCATCGAGTTGGGGAAAATGTAGCGTTCAATCCACGGATCCCGACCCTGGTAGGCAACGTTGGCGCCGATGGTGTGGAGAAGAAACAAGCCATCGTCTTTGAGGAGGCGACGGGCTACCTGCATAAATGTTCGGTAGTTGCGGTAGCCCACATGCTCAAACATGCCCACAGAAAGGATCCGATCAAACTTTCCCTGCGTCTGGCGATAGTCTTCCAGCCGAATCTCCACCGGCAGGCCCTGGCAGCGTTCGCTAGCCAGCTTGGCCTGTTCTTGGGAGACGGTAATGCCCACCACCTGCACGCCGTAGCGTTCGGCTAGGTACTGGGCCGTGCCGCCCCAACCGCAGCCAATGTCGAGCACGCGCATGCCGGGCTGCAGATCCAGCTTGCGGGCAATGAGATCCAGCTTGGCTTCCTGGGCCTCGTCCAGGGTCTGCGCCCCCCCATCCCAGTAGGCACAGCTATAGATCAGGCGGCGATCCAGCATGGCTTCGTAGAGGTCGTTGCCGAGGTCGTAGTGGCGCTGGCCAACCACAAACGCTCCCTTACCCCGCTGGCGATTAACTAGGCGACTGTCCAACGCCAGCAGGAGCCGAACTGGCCAGCCCACTTGCTCCGCTGCCTGACTGGTGAGAAGACGGTAAACCAACTCGTCAATAGCCTCGCAATCCCACCAGCCCTCCATGTAGGCCTCGCCAAAGCCCAGGGATCCATAGAGCAGGCAGCGCAGGTAGAGCCGCTCGTCGTGGATTTGCAGATCCCAGGGCCGCGAGCCATTGACGGCTATATCGGCAGCACTCAAGAGCCTAAGCCCATATCGGCGGGCCAGCCGATGCCAGATGCTAAGGCTTTTTTCCACTTCCAGGAACCCCCTGCTGAGGGCTAATCGCAACATGTATTGTAAAATGCGGTCTCTCCAGTTTGTTACTCGGCAGCGGCTCAAGCCATTGCTTCTTCTCGGCTCCCCAGCTTCTGTTGTTAATGCCAACCACTGCAGCTCTGGAGGAAGTTGAAGAGATAGTGCTAGCAAGCCCAAAGGAGAAATCGATGCTCAAACTGAACCTGCCAACACTGCAAGTTGGTGGTGCTATTCAGTAGGGCGGCTTTCAGATTTTCCCGCTGTTTTCTCCAGAGGATACAGAGAGAGGCTGCCTATCGCCTTCCAGATCATGGAGCTCAGGAAGCAACGATTAGTGAAATCAATCAGAACGGCGTTGTGCCGTATCTAGTTGTGGAAAACTACAGCGGTTTTCTCTTGCTTTTGGTGGAAGGGCAGGAGCTAGTCGGGGCTAAACAGAACCGCATCTTGAACACCGCTGTTTTGAACAAGCCAAAAAGCAAGATCACGATTCTGGCTTCTTGTGTGGAAGCTTTCAGGCGCCACTTCCGCTCCCACCAAATGGAGGATGCCAATGCCTTGTTCCCAGCAGCTTGTGCTACGAGCTAAAAAGAGGAGTTTATCAGTCGCTCAAAAATAAAGCTGGTTACTGCTCAGACCAGGGAAGAGTGTGGCAAGCCGTTGCTGCTATCCAAAACTTTCTCAGGGTCAGCTCCCCCACCAACCCGTTCTCTGAAGTTTGACACTCCCACCGTCTAAAGGCGGGGGGTTCTTACACGGTCGTCGCAAAGGCTTTGTCAAAGCGCCTCTAGACAGTTCCTGAAGGCAAAGCCCCAAGGTTCTGCTGACTTTCTTAAGCAGGTTGGCGGCAGCATTTGCCTCAGCGTTGACCAACCACCCCTTTGCCGTTTGGTACAGGCCCCGCTTGACACGCTTTCCAGAGGGTCTCCACCCGTCGGGTTTTTCACCATAACTAGGTAGCTCATCTCTATCTAGGAAGCTTGCCTGCGAGCTGTACGCCTCCTCTACCTCAATAAACTCCATGCCATAATGCCGACATAATTGCGCAATACGCTCCTTGAACCGACTTGTTGGGACGAAAACAAAGTTTTGGTTAAAACCGCATTCTTGTTTTTGTTCTTTGTTCCAACCTAAATAAGCGATAGTGCGAGAGGAAAGTCAACGGTACAATCACTACAACCATGGTGTGGGGCTAGCGGTTGTTTATCTTATTTTTTGGCCAAAGAGAAGGAAAAAGGTGTTGGTAGGAGAAGTCAGGAAGAGGTTGTTTGAGCTATGAAACTATATCAACGACCCCCATCATGGGTAAGCAACTAAAGTGGCTAGCGGGCTTTTCCGCCCCGCACTCAAGTGCGGGGCTACCAAGCTATCCTTTTGTGTGGTATGAGTCTTACGAGGATGAGATTGAGGAGTTTCGCAAAAACTTTTGGTAGTCGGCTTTGCGTTGGAGTCCATCCGCCACAAAGATTCTCCACAGGCTGAGGCTACTCCTCAGGATGTTCTCCACTACTGCCTGAACCAATGGCCTTGGGAGGCGGTACAAACGGTAGTGGAAGGCCGGGCATACCACGCCAAATCTCAAAGCGGTGACCAAGGTGCCGCTTTGTTCTATAACGATAAACTGGTCTACCCGTTAGTCGTCACACCAGCAGCTTCTCTCTTCTGGGAAGCTCCCCTAGACAAGGAGGGCCTGATGGCGAAACCATTGGGCCTTTTCACTCTTTCTTTATCTTGTGGGAGGATCCCCCCAGCCTAAGGAACTTTCGGCAGGATAAGAGACGAATACAATGGTAGTATCATGGCTGCTTTTATTCCCAATCTGCAGGGATCCCGCGGTAAGCTGCAGTGCCGCGCCTTAGCCTGGGCGGTATTTGTCTTTGGCCTGCACTGAGGACTGCACAAAACAAGGAGACGACCGTGGCGCGGGCAAGATGGGATCATTTCGAACACATGGCCGATGTCGGCGTCCGCGGCTATGGGGCGACCCCGGAGGAAGCTTTTGCCCAGGCAGCTTTGGCCCTGACTGCGGTGATCACCAGCGTGGATGAAGTAGCTCCCAGGGAGCGGCTAGAGATTGAGCTAGAAAATTCAGGCGATCTGGAACTGTTGTTGGTGGATTTCCTGAACGCAGTGATCTACGAGATGGCAGTCAGAGGAATGCTCTTTGGGAAAGTTGAAGTGCATCTTGCAAAAGACCATCTCAAGGCCAGCCTGTGGGGGGAAAGAGTTGACCGCGCCAAGCACCGACCGGCAGTAGAAGTTAAAGGGGCAACTTACACGCAACTCAAGGTAGCCCAAGAGGGTGAGCTTTGGGTGGCACAGTGTGTGGTGGATGTGTAAAGGAGGCAGTCTATGGATATCAAGAAACTTGAGCGTGTAGATGAGACTGTCTGGCGCATTCCTCCTAAAGGCAAAATGCGTGCCCCAGTCTTGATCTTTGCCGATGAGGAGTTAATCCGGGAGATGGACGACAAAGTGGCCGAGCAGGCCAGCAACGTGACCACCTTGCCAGGGATCGTGGGAGCCTGCTACGTGATGCCAGATGCCCACTGGGGCTATGGTTTTCCCATCGGTGGGGTGGCTGCTTTCGATGCGGAAGAAGGCGGGGTGATTTCCGCCGGCGGCGTGGGCTTTGACATCTCCTGCGGCGTGAGAACTTTGCGGACGGGGCTGACGCGCGAAGAAGTGGAGGAAGCGGCAGAACCCTTAGCCAATGCCTTGTATGCGAGGGTACCGGTAGGGCTTGGCAGCCGCAGCAAGATCTCCTTGAGCGACAAAGAGATGGAAGCCATGCTGGAAGGCGGAGCAGAATGGGCTGTGGCTCAAGGCTACGGCAAGAAAACAGATCTAGAGCGCATCGAAGAACATGGCCGCATGCGGGGAGCAATACCGAGCGAAGTCTCCGCCTATGCGCGTGAGCGCCAGCGGCGGGAGATGGGGACTCTAGGCTCAGGTAACCACTACCTCGAAGTCCAGGTTGTTGACGAGATCTACGATCCCAAGGCTGCCGAGAGCTTCGGCCTCAAGCAGGGGGAAGTGGTCATTACTATTCACTGCGGCTCCCGGGGCTTGGGTCACCAGATTGGCACGGAGTATTTGAAGAAGATGCAACAGGCGGCTAAAGAGCACGGCATAGAGCTGCCTGACCGCGAGCTGGCGTGTGCGCCCTTGAAGTCCAAAGTGGGGCAAAGCTACCTGGGAGCAATGCGGGCAGCTATCAACTGCGCCTTGGCCAACCGCCAGATCATCACCCACTGGGTGCGCCAGGTATTCGCCGAGCTTTTTCCCAAGGCTGAACTCGACCTTATCTACGACGTCTCCCACAACACCTGTAAGGAGGAGACGCACGTGATAGAGGGGAAAAAACGTCGCCTGTTCGTCCACCGCAAGGGGGCAACGCGCGCTTTTGGGCCTGGCCACCCAGAGATCCCTCAGGCTTTCCGCTCTATCGGTCAGCCGGTCATCATCGGCGGCTCCATGGGCACGGCCTCCTACATTCTGGTCGGCACGGAGCAAAGTGAGGCCCTTTCCCTCTCCTCGGCCTGCCACGGCGCCGGAAGGGCGATGAGTCGCAACCAAGCTCTCAAAGCCTGGACAGGGCAGGAGATCGTCGAACAACTGAGGCGGCGCGGCGTCATCGTCCGCAGCCCTTCTTTGCGGGGGGTAGCCGAAGAAGCGCCCCAGGCCTACAAAAACGTAGATAAAGTTGTGCGCGCTGCCGACCAAGCCAAGATCGCGAAACTCGTAGCGCGCCTAAGACCCATTCTGTGTATCAAGGGCTAGTTTTTTCTTTCTGACTTCTCAAGATCCCCCCGAAGGGAAAACACTGCTAAAACCTTTGCCGCTCTCGGAATGCCGGGAGCGGTTTCCAATTTCTAGGGATCCCTCTGAAGGGATAACTTCAGGGGATCCAGATCATCCCTGGAACACAGCAGGGAGAGTTTCCAAAGTTTCCAATTCCTAGGGATCCCCCCGAAGGGGGAACTCGGAAGGAGAAGCCTTGTCGGCAGGCTTCTCCTCGTTTCCAATTTCTAGGGATCCCCCCGAAGGGGGAACATGTCTACTGTCGTGTTCTCCCGTATTCCGGGTAAACCGGTTTCCAATTTCTAGGGATCCCCCCGAAGGGGGAACTTACAAACCTGGTCCCAGTAGCGTCCAAGCCCTCAGAGTTTCCAATTTCTAGGGATCCCCCCGAAGGGGGAACAGGGAGGAGTTGATATGGAACGTATCGTACTCGTAAGTGTTTCCAATTTCTAGGGATCCCCCCGAAGGGGGAACCTACAACCCTAAGGGGAAGAGGGCGATCCAGATCTTGGAGGTTTCCAATTTCTAGGGATCCCCCCGAAGGGGGAAGTGGATCCGTGTATACAGCGCGGTGTTTTTGGGTTACCACAGGTTTCCAATTTCTAGGGATCCCCCCGAAGGGGGAACAGTACACTGGGGTACTGTTTGACCGTTTGGCCCTCATGTTTCCAATTTCTAGGGATCCCCCCGAAGGGGGAACATTTTGAATCTGGCGGAGTTTAAGATTAATGGGTTCTCGTTTCCAATTTCTAGGGATCCCCCCGAAGGGGGAACGTGTTGTTTATCCCTGATGAAGGGAGGACACTATGCACATGTTTCCAATTTCTAGGGATCCCCCCGAAGGGGGAACGGCGCATTTGCCCGTTGTTAACTCGGATACGTTCATGTTTCCAATTTCTAGGGATCCCCCCGAAGGGGGAACATCAAAAGCTCTACTAGCTTCTCTCATCCAGTCTTGTACTGTTTCCAATTTCTAGGGATCCCCCCGAAGGGGGAACTGTATACATGAACGAAATGACTCCATTTCAGTCAGATAGGTTTAGTCCAGAGGAATATCTCATAGCTCTTGATGGGGATGATGAAGTTTCCAATTTCTAGGGATCCCCCCGAAGGGGGAACTTTTTGAGGGGCAACTGCCTCCTGACCTTTCATACGAAGTTTCCAATTTCTAGGGATCCCCCCGAAGGGGGAACTTCAATGGGGTACGACAATGAAAAAACGCTATGTCTTGTTTCCAATTTCTAGGGATCCCCCCGAAGGGGGAACACCTAAAACACTTCCTACTACCACAATCGTTCTTTCGCGTTTCCAATTTCTAGGGATCCCCCCGAAGGGGGAACCTGAGGTGGACAACACCTGGGGCTTTACTACGTTCTAGTTTCCAATTTCTAGGGATCCCCCCGAAGGGGGAACAAAAAAATAAAAATTTCCCAGGCTACTTCCAAATCATGTTTCCAATTTCTAGGGATCCCCCCGAAGGGGGAACAGTGACTTAGACGCCAAGTATACTAAAGAACAAATCTTGTTTCCAATTTCTAGGGATCCCCCCGAAGGGGGAACGGGTCGTCAAGGAGCGTATGCCAGGCTCCTACTGGAGTTTCCAATTTCTAGGGATCCCCCCGAAGGGGGAACGTACTGCCTTAGAAGGAGTTCGCATGGAACTAACCAATGTTTCCAATTTCTAGGGATCCCCCCGAAGGGGGAAGTCATTAGCAGACATCACTACACTGCACCTAATATCGGTGTTTCCAATTTCTAGGGATCCCCCCGAAGGGGGAACCTACAATCGCATACACTACATGATCCGGCTCCTCGTCACGGTGTTTCCAATTTCTAGGGATCCCCCCGAAGGGGGAACATCCATATAGACTCCTCCCTTTAATCGGGATAAACAACAGTTTCCAATTTCTAGGGATCCCCCCGAAGGGGGAACGACTCCGGGTTCTAGGTGCGTGAAAGTAGTGACCTGGTACAGTTTCCAATTTCTAGGGATCCCCCCGAAGGGGGAACCGGCCGTTATATGCTTGCGGCACCCTGCCGCAATGGTTGGATGTTTCCAATTTCTAGGGATCCCCCCGAAGGGGGAACACTGCATAGTATCGCTCTACGCAGTTGTTTGCGATGATCGTTTCCAATTTCTAGGGATCCCCCCGAAGGGGGAACTGGTATTCGGCCTCAAGCCGAGCTTTACGCTCGGCTTCAGGTTTCCAATTTCTAGGGATCCCCCCGAAGGGGGAACCTGCATGGCAGGCGCTCTTTGGCGACAAGCCCTTCAAGTTTCCAATTTCTAGGGATCCCCCCGAAGGGGGAACATGCTATCCAGAATTGCGGCTGCTAAAGCCGCTGGATTCAGTTTCCAATTTCTAGGGATCCCCCCGAAGGGGGAACCTTCAACAGCTGAACTAAATCAACAAGGCTGCCTGATGTTTCCAATTTCTAGGGATCCCCCCGAAGGGGGAACCAACCGAAGTGACCAAATACAACTATAACCCCTATACAAGTTTCCAATTTCTAGGGATCCCCCCGAAGGGGGAACCACCCTCCTTCTCCTCCAGTACGAGCCAGCCTTCCTGTTTCCAATTTCTAGGGATCCCCCCGAAGGGGGAACCTCAAGCCCAATCGGCTATCAAAGTCGAGAAAGCCTGTAGTTTCCAATTTCTAGGGATCCCCCCGAAGGGGGAACTCAGTACATCATCGCCATCCCGTATGGTGATGGCTGGCTGTTTCCAATTTCTAGGGATCCCCCCGAAGGGGGAACGTTCATTTTGTACCTCCCTTCTAAGGGAATAAACAACGTTTCCAATTTCTAGGGATCCCCCCGAAGGGGGAACAGTGACATAGAAACTCGACCCGACGGGGGCCGAATCTATAGTTTCCAATTTCTAGGGATCCCCCCGAAGGGGGAACTTTTTGTCGGTGTAAATGAACCGGATTCCTTTCTCGGGTTTCCAATTTCTAGGGATCCCCCCGAAGGGGGAACCAGGACACACAGAGTGCGAGTAGCACTCCCTTATACTGTTTCCAATTTCTAGGGATCCCCCCGAAGGGGGAACATCAATGAGGTTCTCTTCGTGAAGTGAGCAGATTTCGAGTTTCCAATTTCTAGGGATCCCCCCGAAGGGGGAACTGGAGTATTGGCTCTGTTTCCCTACACGGTCCCACCGTTTCCAATTTCTAGGGATCCCCCCGAAGGGGGAACTGTCGGATTGACCATCTCTTATGATGCAGTTGGATTGAAGTTTCCAATTTCTAGGGATCCCCCCGAAGGGGGAACAAGAGGCATTCCTAGATTTGTTGATGAGAGGTTGGTTGTTTCCAATTTCTAGGGATCCCCCCGAAGGGGGAACTTACCGTCTCATTCTTTGTTCCAGTGGCCGAGTAGTCTAGTTTCCAATTTCTAGGGATCCCCCCGAAGGGGGAACAACAACATTGCGCGTACAGCGCGTAAGGACGTCATCATTGTTTCCAATTTCTAGGGATCCCCCCGAAGGGGGAACTTGCGAAGAACGTCGACGATCTCGACGCCAAATACACAAGTTTCCAATTTCTAGGGATCCCCCCGAAGGGGGAACTGTTGTTTATCCCTGAATAAGGGAGGTAACTGTGTTCACGTTTCCAATTTCTAGGGATCCCCCCGAAGGGGGAACTTACCTCTATTAAACCCAAGCAGGGTAAGGAATGCAAGACCCATTTGCGAGGGATCCGGAAAAAAGTCGGCAAAAAGGGTGCTGGCGAGGGGGCTTTGGGGCCGGAAAGCCTTGTGGCGCAAGGCGTCGAGGGATCGGACGAAAGAATCGGCCTTTGCGGCTTTTGGCGGATCGCTCGCGCAGGCGTTGATACCGTTTGAGTGTGCTTTTGGAAACACCGAGTGCTTAAGTAGGAAGAGACTTGCCTGAGCTACACAATGACCGAGCTAGGGGGTGCAGTCAGGGCAGGCCCACCCCAGATTTCCACCTGGGCGAGGACATAGCTAGTGAGCGGATAGAAGCGGACGCTGTCTTCCTCGGGCTTGATCTTCTTGCGGAGCCGCAGTTTGAGCTCCTCGAACTTGTCTTTGTCGAGGACGCACTCAAACACGCTGTATTGCACGCGCTTGCCGTAGCCTTCTAGCAGGTCGGCAATTTTCTTGCGTCGCTTGTCGCAGGGAGTATCGTAGGTAACAACATAAAGAAACATCAGCGAATCCGGTAGGGCTGGTACAAATCTTGAGGATTATAGACGGATTGCTTAAACTTTTTAACTTGCTGCGTTAGCAGATCCCAGCGGGGTTGATCTCCGTCAGGGGTCTGGATGGATCCCTCCATTCTTTGGATGAAAGCTGTAAGGTACTTTTTCCTGCCACTATCACTTAGAAAACAGCCACCATCGCGATGCTCAAAGTCTTCTTCGATGTTCATAATGCCCTTGTTGATCAGCCAGAGGACTATTGAATCTACAATAGGCGCCCGAAATTCTTCCAGTAAGTCCGAAACCAGAGCAGCATGGCGTTCACTGCTAGCGTGCAAGCAACCCTGATAGGGATCCAAATCTTGCAGCTCAATCAGGGTTAATAGATGGTTCCAGAGCACCATGTAGCCAAAGCTGAGCATGGCATTCACTGGATTGGTGGGCGGCTGTCGGGTGCGCTTGATCAAAACAAATCCTTTTTGTTGTAAGCAATTGCCCAATTCGGGAAAATACAAAGCTGCGCCGATCCCTTCAATGCCTCGCAATTGATCCAGCGAAGTAGCCTGCAGAGCTTGAGCGGCCAAGTGTTCCAGGCTGCGCAGGGTTAGATCCCTGGTTTCGCTGGGGCGCTGCCTAAGTTGTCGCATCAACAGCACGCGGCCATTGAGGAGCTTAGCTCGCACTATTTGGGCTGCTGTTTGCAGTCTCCATGCTTCAGGGAGCGCCTGTTGCCAATGGGCCAGGCGGCGGTAGCCCCTTTCAATGGGAATGAGGCGACCGTAGCAATAGCCGAGCCGGGAGAGGTAGGCAATGGGGATATTGCGCTTCAAGCACTCCCTCACAACATCGGTAGTCACCTGAGAGCGGCCAAAGATTAAAATTTGCTCCAGCAAGGGTAGAGGCACCTCCTGCAAGAGCGACTCGCCCAAATGAACCAGCACAAACTCTTGCCTGAGGCTTAGCCTGCACCCTTGCTGGGAAACATACAAGGTTCGCATTATTGATCATCTCGACGCAGACTCTCTGAGCCTCGCCTTGGCTCTATGGAAGTGCTGGTCTTGGATTGGCGCTCTTCTGGCAAAACCTCCACGTCAATTTCAGGGCTTGACAAAAGATCCATGACCATCTCTGTTAAGCTTCCAGAAAAGAAGCTGGCAATGGCAACCAAAATAGTGTTGGTAATCACGGCTGCCAGGCCCAAGGGAGCAATGAGCAAAATGGCCAGTGTAATCGAGCCATTGATTACGGCTGTAACAAGGTTTCTGAGAACTTTGGCATTGATCTTCTTTTTGGGCATTTTGTTTCTCCAAAAATTCTTCGAGATTTCTTCTATCTCAAGGGCCAGATGACTTGAAAGTCATCAGCACCTCTCTTGAGCTCGTCGAGATACTTTCTCCTAGGATCCACCGTTGCCCCAAAAACAGCAACCACTTGGTAATCACCCAAATCGGCAATCCAAACCGGAGAGGGCAGAGCACCTCCCTGTACACCCCCGCACAAGAATTTGTCGTACCGGCCTTCATCTTGTCGGCCTAAGCGATGCAAAGTTGCCAGGGCATAGGGTTTGTTGAAATCTTCCTCGCCGCTGCAGACTACGATCCTGCAGTTGGCATCCACCGCTTGCGGCCATTTATCCCTCTGAACCTGGCCAGCACTTCTTGGGCTATCGGGGTTAATGGCCTGCTTGGTTAGAGTCTTGAGAGCGTCAAAGAAGTTGCCCAGGCGCTTTTGGAAAAGCTTCTGAAACCCGGCCACCGACTCCGCCAGCTTCCAAAAGGCATCCTCCGACCTGGGAATTAGGGTAGAGCCGCGCCACCAGGGAGCCCGCTCCCGGTTCTGGCGGGAGTAGCAGGGTCTTCTAGCTCCTTGACCCACACCTCCCAGATGGAACATCATCCAGGTGAGGTTAGTAAAGAGCTTTTCCACCGCCTCTTGATCTTCCTGGGAAGCATAGTTTTGACACTCGCCAGAAAGACTTAAGATGAGGATCCCTTCTTGTCGGCCTGCGGGTCTATTTCTTCCTTCCCGATTGGGCTCTGGCTCCGGCTGAGAGACTTTGCCATTTAGGAGATCTACATGGATCCAGCCGTGTTTTTGCTTAGGGGTAATGGCGCCAAAAAGTTGCCCTTCCCACTCCTGCACCTGATCGACCGGCAAAACTCCCAGGGCAAAGGTGCGGAACCAATAGCGCAGCATATTCTTAAAGGCTACGGGCCGCACTTCGGCGATGGATCGGTTGTCGTAGCGATTCTTATCGGGCCTCCAGTTGACTACCTGCCGCCCGTGAATGAGTTGGCCTTTTAGCTCAAAGGGCAGGCGCAAGAATTCTCCTTGGCTCTTGTCCAGTGATTTCCCTAAGGGGATCAGCCGACCGTAGCCGGTATTCACCTGGGATCCCACCCCTTGCTCCAGCCCTTGGATCAGCCACTCTTTGACTTGATCCAGCATCTCATCGGTGCAGCCGGGGCCTTTGCGCAGGCCAATTAAAAAAGTGGCTTGCTTGAGAGAAAAGAACAAGTTAGGGTTAGGCGAGTAGTCAAGATTTTTTCCATTCCATTTCCAGATACTATTGGCAATATCTACAGCTAGACCCCCCGTTTTAGAATTATCGGGATCCTCTCGCCGTTGGGGCCGAGTGGGTACCGGGTAGGCATCCAAAAAGATAACCTTGCCGGCCCTGTCTTTTTCGTCAGCTTGTAGGTGACCAAACCAAGGAGCTACGGCTTTGTCTGCTTGCTCCCAAGATAAATTGCGCTCCTGCATCAGCTCTCGAATGGCCTGGGAGCGGGCCACGCCGCACAGGGTGGAGCTGGGAATGTAAGGGATCCCTAAGGGATCGAAAGCGGGGAGCAACATGCTCTCTGGACCCTTGGCCCCACCGACTCGAATTCGCCAGGGACAAGTAACCTGAAAGGTGTCGCTGGCAATGCGTTGGGTGCGCTCATTCAAAACTTTCAGGCGGGCTCCAAGGTTGATCGTTGTTTCCACTTGGTGCGCCAGCTCCGCCTTGGTGCCGTCTTTAGAAGCATCAAGCGGCGCTCGCATCCAGCGCAGATATTCAATAAAGCCAGCGGTGGGATCCGGCCTGGGCGTGGGATCCAAGGGGTGACCCAGCCAAGGCGAGGGCGGAGGATTGTTGCCTCCTCCACCGCGCGGCTGGTTTCCCCCTCCATTGCCTCCTCTAGGAGAATTAGGGCCCCGATTTTCCTGAGGCGGCCGGCGGCTGGGATCCCCTGGTCTGGGGGGACGAGGAAGCGGCTGAGGAGCGTTGCCAGGACGAGTAGGGCGATTGCCAGTCATGGGATCTTCTCCAAAAGTGGGAAACAGCGTTAGGAATTGCCAAGGGTTTGCCGAAATTTGCGCAACATAGCGCTGGTGCCAATTTCTAGGGCGCGTCGAATGAGTTGAGGTACAAGATTGGGGATGTCGAAGTCTGGAAAAAGCCAGCTGCAGCTTGATTCTACGTAGTCTTCTCCCTGCAGAATAAAGATCCGCAAACTTCGCTCACCCAAGATCCAAACTTCCGGCACGCCGATGGCTCTATAGGCCTCGATAAAAGTTCGGGAAGTAACGTCGGACTCGATGGCCAGATCAGGTGGGGGCAACTGATCGACATCGATCCTGCCCTCGCAACCTCGCACCAACTCCAGGTGATTGACATAGAAGCAGGTGTCGGGCTCCACGCCAGCTCTGCCTGGCTTTTTGAGGGTTGTTGAGCCAAAGTCTTCCCAATCTCTCCCCTGAGCATCTAAGAGAGCCTTTACAATGTCACTGGCAATGCGATGAAGGCGCTCGTGTTTGGATAAAGGAGACATGATCTCAAAAGTGCCATCGTAGTAGGCAATGCGAGTGTGGCGATCTTCGCCCAGCTCCTCCAGAATGCTCTCGCAGTCTTGCCAGGTAAGAGAATGAATAACCACTCGGCTGCCTTCTTGCAGGGAAATCGCTTGCAGGGGGATCGCGACGCCCATTACTCTCCTCCTTTAATGTCGTGGTAGATGGCCATAGCCCAAAAGCCGAATTCCTGAGCCAAAGCCAGACCTAGCCCTGTTAAACCTAGATACTCTTCAACTCCCAATTGCATAAGACGATCCAGGCCGTTGGAGTTAGCAATTCCCTTTTGGCCAGAGATCTCTTCTAGGCAATCAAAAAACTCCTTGACTACTTGTTTTTTCCCTTCCTGGTTGAGGGCATCTTCTTCTGCCTTAAGGCGCAGCAGGCCCCAGGTGGAAAGGTAGGTGTAGAGCTCCACAGCCTGGTTTTTCTGCTCCTTAAGCTTTTCTTGGTCTCTGGTTTGAGCCCTTAACTGGCGAAGGGATTCGTAAACGGGCTTGGCCAACGTGCGGGGATCAAAAGTTTCCATAAAGCCTCCTCAACTAGTTCCAAGACAACTCGACAAAGCCCCGGCCTAGGCTCTCTTGGCCGCCAATTTGTAGAAGTTGGTTCTTCTGGAGAAGCTTCTGAAATTGCTCCACTGCTTCTTGGGAACTGCCGTTGGCCTGGGCTGTTACCCCCCAGGTAAAGTACATCAAGCTATCGGGGGGGATGGCCTCTTCGTAGCGAAAGCCGCCTTCTACAACTTTGTGCTCGCTGAGCTTAACTTTTACCTGCCGCCACAGGCTCATTTGAATAAGGGTGGCACAGTGCTGATCCGGCAAGACAAGGACGCGGCTGATGCTGGAAGATTTGACAAAGCTTTGCCAGTTTTCCCACTTTTTCAGGCCATTTTTTAGGATGGCATCCTTAAGGTAGATGGGTCGGTTTGTCTCCAAGTTGGTGCTATAGGGATCCGGCGCATCCAACTTTTGACCACTTAGCCGCAGCCAGCGCTTGAGCAAGAGGGGGCAGCTAATCCAGACTACCCCGTGGCTGAGGGAAGCCACCGGCACCCACAAGAGGGATCCATCCCCAATCCAAATGGAGCCTTGGGTAAGCTGATCCCCTTCCCCAATTTCGTTGCCAAAGAGCTCGAACTTTAACTCTTTCTCGGCCACGCTGGCCCGCAATTTGCCGCGGATGGTGCTGGAAGGAATGTAGGGCAAGTTGGTGTGGGCTTCGCGGGCAATGCCCAAGAGGTTGCCTTCTTGGGTGGTGCCGCCGGTGTGCAGGGGGGTTAACAGGGTGAGATAAACCAGGTGAAAGCTCATAGAAAAACACTCCTTATCCGTCAAAACAGGACTTTAAAAGTTGACCCAAGGCAGCCAGAGCAACTCGCTGTAGCCTAGAAGCCGCCAGCGGTGGAAGACGTTGAGCCGGCCATTTTCCAGCTCCGGCTCGTCCTGGGCAAGGGGAGCCGGCTGCTCCAGGTAGTAGACGCTGCCGGGCGGGGCGGCAAAGACTTGCGGAGCCGGTAGGCTGGTCTTGCGCGGCTCTGTTAGGGAGTCCACCCGCAGGCGACCGCTGATGGGAACTGGCTTGCCGGTGGCCACGCTCACCAGAGGGCCAGTGAGGGAGTGGGCAGGATGAGGGGTGGCCAAGCGCCACTCCCAGGGCCAGGCGCGGCAGAGGGAGCGCCCATCCACCTTTTTGATGAACACCCCAGGCGTGACGAGGTAGGCCAGGGATCGCTGGCCTTGCCGGAAGGTCTGCCGGGAGAGCTCCTGCAGCGCTTGCCATTGCTCGCCCAGCTTTGGACAGGGGCTTAAGAGGGCGCCGTGGCCTTCTCCTCCCAGCCGCACCACCACTTCTTGCTTCAGAGGCAAGGGATCCCAAGTTTCGCGATCGGGATCCCAGCACTCGATGGAAAGGGCCAGGCTCCAGCCGGGCTGCAGGCGGATGCAGGTCTCCACAAAGTAGCCCTCGGCCTCCCGCACCTGGCGTTTGCCTGCCTGCAGGGTGTTGTGGGGCCGCACCTCCGCCACCCAGGGGGACTTTACTGCCTGCTCCAGATCCCAGCCCTTGCCCTGCAGTGCAGTTTGCACCGCCTGAAAGGGCAGGTAGCCGGCGGCCTTTTGCTTGGAGCTTGGCCGTTCCTCCTCCGGAGCTGCTGCCACCAAAGGGGCGGGCCGGGTGGGATCCCAACGGTAGCCGTCATAGGAATGGCCCTCTTCCAGCCAGGGGATGGGCACCAGCGGGGATCCCTGGTAGAGGTGCAGAGGGCCGGGGAAGTAAAGCTGCTCATCCCAGCAAAGGAAAGGGCCGCATAGGCGCAGGGTTGCCGGCTGGCCCAGGTGAGCCAGAATGGCGCCGGCCAAGGTGTGGCCGCTGGGGGGAAAGCCGCTATTGGCCCAGGCCCGCTCCCCCGGCGCAAAGGGCTTGGCATCGCGAAACATCCACACATCTAGAGGCGATAGCGTGAACCAACTCATCGACCGTTCCTCCCCAAAGTGACGGTGCGGTTGCGCAGCACAAAGGCCGCCAGCTTGAACCAGTTTTTGATGGCCAGATCCCAGGCCCCCGGCTGGGCGGGCAGGCTGTGCTGCCAAAAGTGCTGGATAAATGCGATTAGCTGGGTCTGGAAACGATCCGTCTGCTCGCTTTCGCCGTGGAAGAGATCCCGGCGGCTGCAGAACAGGCGGGCCCAAGCAGGCACCGCTTCCAGGCTGGGGGCTGGGTGCTGCTCCCAGAGCTGGGCGGCGTGTTCAAATAGGGAGCTTTGATCCTGCTTTTGGCCCAACAGCTTCCAGTCAAAATCCAGCAGGTCTTTCCACTTGTCGAAGGTGTCGAACTTGCAGGTGCTCACCAGTTGGTTGCCGTTGGCAAACAGTACCCGCACCTGGGCGCTGTCTTTGGAGCTGCCCTGGGCATAGGCCTGCTCTTTGGCGCCTTGTTCTGCCTCCCAGAGATTCTCCAGGGCAATGGCCAGGGGCACCGAGTGGTGGGCAATCACCACCCCAAAGCTAATGCTGGCCAGGGATCCCAGGGTAAAAAGAGGGCGACGGCTTAGGCCAGCCGGCAACTGCGCCTTTTGCCACTGCCAGTAGTCCCCTTCGTTGGCAAACTCGCGCCAGTCGTCTTCGCCGCCGCGGAAACACTGGCGGATGTCCCAGAGCCAGCCATCCCACTCCCAGAGGTTGGTGTAGGCCAAAACGTCGTCTCCGCCGGCGTAGATAAGCCTGCCGGCATAGCGCTGCTCGGTGAGGTAGGGCACCAACTGGCCGGAAAAATCCAACAGAGCCCGGCTGAGGGCGCTGTGGGTGGCCGGGCCCATGCGCTTGCGGCTGGCTTTAACAAACTCGCTGAAGGCGTCCTTGACTTGCTTGAGCTCTTCAGAGTCGAGGACGCGGCCAATAGCGTCCCTCTGGCCATCCGCTAGGCGCTGCAGTGGCTGGGGCAGGTAGTCGTAGTAGGGCTTCATCTTCCCCCCGCTCAGCCACTGGCCCATGTCGTCGCCATCGCCCGCGGCCAGCACGTACCAACTGGCGGGGTTGATGCTGGGGTAGTAGCGGCTGAGGGTGGCTTCTATCTCCTGGCGGCAGCGCTTCTGGGTTGCCTCGTCTGCTTCCAGGTCCTCCACCAGCCAGCCGGCGTTGAGCAGGCGGGGGTGGTAGCGCAGGTTTTGCTGGTCGGCCCACGGGATCCCCCACTTGCCGCGCATTTCTCGGATGACCTCCCGAATGGCGGGGTGGATGGCCTCAACGGCGCGGCAGGCCTGCTCGAAGTGCTCCTGCTCCCGTCGCCCGTGGGTTTTCAGGTAGCCGGCCACGCCAGCGGTGAGATCTGGGTAGGAAGCGGCGATCTTGTCTTTATCAAGGTTGGGGAAGAGCTCCGGCAGCACCTTGTCCAAGGCCCGCTTAACCGTTTCGGTGGCGTTGAGCTGCTCGCGGCCATCGAAAAGCCCCGCCTGGCGCTGCCAAAGCCGCCGGCTCTCCCCTTCGCCAATCCAGCGATCCCCGGGGGAAGGGTGAACCACCGGCCCTAGGCCAGAGACGGTGCTGCGCGGCCCAAAGGCCACCGGCAACTGCCAATCGCGGGCCTGTTTGCAAGCTGCCTGCAGCCGGCGCGTCGCCTCCACTGCCGCTGCCCACCAGGAGCCTACGTTTAGCCCTGGCTTGTGCTGGCGGCACTGCTGCCTTTCGGGATCCCAGAAGCTGATCCGCAGGAACTTCAGCTCCGCGTCGGCAAAAAGCTGCCGCTTTCCTTTGAGATGGTAGGTGCGGTTTTGGGCGCTGACCCAGGGATCCCGCTCGATGGACTCCTGGGACTTGAGGATGGCGGTGTCTTTAAGCCTTTGGTGGGGGGATCCCAGGGGCGCTGCCGCCCAGTAGAACTGCCACTGGTGCTCCAGCCATCCCCCCCAGGTGGGATCTTCTGGGCGCAACTGCACCAGCCAGCGGCGCTCCAGTTGCAGGTGCTCCAGCGCTCTTTCCGCCAGGTGGCGCCATTCTTCTTTGAGGGTCTGCTGGGCCAACTGCATGGCCGCCTGCAGCCGCTCTTCGGGCAACAGCAAGAGGATCACGTTGGGGAAGCCGGCGGTGAGCAGAGTGTTGGCAGAAGGCTGCGGGATCCACTCGGCAAAGGGGGGGTACTTCTCCAGCAGCCAAGCGTCGATCAAAGGCTGGCCGTAGAGGCTGGGGTAGAGCAGGCAGTCGGGGCCGTATTTCTCCGCCAGGCGCCAGCAAAGCCGCGCCGAGAGGTAGTGCAACAGCCAGGATCCGGCCCAGAAGTCCCGCATCTTGCGGCTGGCTTTGATCAGCTCCTGGATGGGGTTGAAGGTCAAGCTGGCCAAAAAAGGCCGCGTGAACTTGGGTTCGTCGTAGCCGGCCAAACAGCCTGCCAGGGCCGCCACAACGCTGGTGTGGCTCCACAGGGATCCATCGGGCAGCCGCGTTTCTGCCGGCAAAAGCAGGAGGCTTTCATCGCCAAACTCCCGCGCCAGCGCCTGGGGAAAACAGCGCCAGAACCACCAGAACACCTTCTGGATATCCTCCTGTTCTTGCCAAATCCAGTCGGGAACTACCCTTGCTTCCTGCGCCAGCAAGTACTCGGCGCGGGAGCGGGCCTGCTGCAGGGCCCGGTGCTCCTCTTCGGGCAGTTGCCAAAAGCGCTTGCGCCCGGAAAGCAGATGGCTCATCTCTAAGCCCGGCCCCAGGCTCTGGCCGCGATCCGCTAGCTGGTAGTCGATGGCAACGGGCAGGTGGCCAATGGCAGCCCGGTCGCTGGCGGAGGCGACCAGATCCGCATCTCCCACCTGTGCCAGAGGGGATCCCTCTGCCTTGGGCGAGATCCACCCCTGCATCGCTGCTAGGTTTGGCCACAGCCCTTCCTTAGCGCGGCCAGAGGCGTCGTGGAGGGCTTTGAGGGCAGGATCATGCAGCAGGCCCCAGAGCTTTGCTTGCCAGTAGTAGTGATAAGACATGGTGTTTTCGCAGGAAAGATAGGAAAGTTAAGAACTGAACGTGCAAGAAACAAAGTAGACAAAACCCCAGCAGCCACCCGATAGCCGGCTGCAGAAGCTACAAAACAAAGTCCACCGATCCCGACCGGCCCTCAGGTTTTTTTCAGTATTTCTCCAGGTCAATAGGACTTGTTCAAGCTCAGCCCCTGCCAACCGCTGGACCGAAATTGAAAACCCAGAACCTGAGGGTGGGCCGACGTTGGTAGCCTACCGAGAATTGGAAGGATCCCCTTCCAATTCCCCCTCTGTTCGAGTCAATTCAGGAAACAGCGCTTCCAGTTTCGGCAGCAGCTTCTGCAGCACAAAGCTCTCCAAGGCCTCGCCGCCCAGGGGATCGGGATTCATCTGCACATGGGCTACGTCGTTGCGGTATTCGCTTAGGCAAGACCAAAGATCAGCAAGCTGCTTCACATCCGAAACGTGGGCGGCAATGGGAGGAAGGAACTGAAGCTGCTCCTCTCGCTGGACTGATTCGCCAGTTGCAGGGGGATCTCCCAAGGGCTGCTTTCTCCGCTGGATAAGGGATCCCAACTGGTGTTCAATTCCCTGCCGCGCTTCTCGTTCGAGGTAGTTTTGGATCCCCTCACAGAGGCAAAGGGCAGAAACCACCCACTCGCGAGCCAAGAGAAGGGCTTGGGTGGTGAAGCGCTTTTCCACATACCAGCGCAGCAGTTGAAAGTGCTTTTGAACTTGAGCGCGGGGATCCTCCTTCTGGTCTGCCGGCAGCGCCAGTTGGCTGTAGCTATTTTGAATGCTTTGCAGCAGCAGGCCGAAGGGCTTGGCAAATTGGCCCACCTCTTCTGCCAACTCCTGGGTAGAGTGTCTTTGTAACTTGCGCAAGTCCTCCTGCAGGCTGACCGGCCTCACCAGCTCCAGAGAACGGGAGATGTCGCGGATGGCTTGTCCAAAGCTCTGCAGCCGGGTGGGCCTGGGATCCCCTTTGCCGGGCCTTTGCTGTCGGTAGAAGTCCCGTTGAACGGTGTCCAAAAGCTGGCCCAGCTCTACTGCCGAGCCGGTGCTGATGAACTTGTCGCTGGCCGTCAGCCAGTCCAGAAGCCGAATGGCCGGCGTGAGATCGATAATGGGGGTCTCCGCCTGGCCAGGGCGGTAGAGGCCGTAGTAGAGCCCCTGGATCTCGACATTTTTGGCCTTGCGCAAAAGGGCGGCTCCCAAGAGCACCAGCAGCGGGATGGAGCGAAAGGCGTGGGTGATATCAAAAAGCAGCCGGCTGTTGGGCTCGATGCCATCGACCAGCACGTCGAAAATCTCCCAGGTCTCCGCTTCCGTTTTGCCCTCAGGAATGGCTTTGGCCACCTTCTCCACCTGGGGTGGCAAGGACTCCTGCAAGCGGCCCCAGTGCTTGGCGCGGGCCTCCTCCGTCAGCAGGAGGATGATTCTATCAATTTCAAAGAGCTGACAGAGGGCCTTGGCGACGTAGCAGGTTTTGTCTGCCCTTTGCTCCCCAAAGAAATACGTCGTCTCGGTGTAGTCGCCAGTGCCCAGGGTGGTCAAAAGGGTTTTAGCCATAGGGATCCTCCAGGTGGGTCTGCAACGCATCAAAGCACAACCGCTGGCAAGCTACCGCAACCTGGAAGCCCCCCCTTCCCAAAAACAAGAGGCCTTTTCCCGCGCAGTGAAGGCGAAAAACCCAAAGTTAGCCTAGAACTAGAAAGCAGTTGGCCTCTAGAACGAGAGGGATCCTGGCATGCTATCGACCGAAGAGCTGTCGATTGCTCATCCAAAACTTACTCCCGAACAGTTTCTCGCCTTGCCAGAGGAAGATACTACCTATGAGCTGGTCAATGGACAAGCTGTTCCCAAAGATTTGCCGATGTCTCCTCAGAGATTTCATGCCTCTTTGCAGAAGCGGCTGCTTTTCATTCTGGATGCCTGGTGTCAAGGCAAGGGGGATGTGTACACAGAGCTGGCAGTTGTTTTGCAAAGGCAGGATCAAGATTGGCTTCCTGTTCCCGATTTGCTCTATGTTTCCTTTGAACGCTGGCCAGCGCAGCTTGAGGAAGACGGCCCTTGTCCCGTCGCTCCCGAACTGGTAGTGGAGATTCTTTCTCCCGGCCAGAGTTTTGGGGCTGTACTTCAAAAAGCAGCGGACTATCTGGAAGCTGGGATCCCTCGCGTTTGGGTTGTGGATCCCCAAGCCAAGAGCATCACCGTTTTCTACCCCGATGCCCCGCCGCGGACTTTTACGGGATCCCAAGCCATCCAAGATGAGTTTCTGCCCGGCTTGAAGGTTGTCCCCCAGGATGTGTTTGCCCAGGCTCGGATCCCTTAGTTGTTTTAGCTATCTGAGAGGGCTACCATGATTGAAGCTCTGGAAAGGCTAGCAAAGGAACCTGCCGAAAGCTCTGCAACAGCTTCTCGGAAGATTTGGACTGATGAAGAGTTTATGGCTCTGCCCGATGATGGCAATTGCTATGAAGTTGTCGATGGGAAGCTGATTGCTTTGGGTTCGGCAAGTGCAAGGCATGGATACTATGTAAGTTTGATTCACATCCTCCTGGGCGCCTATGTCCGCAGCCAAAAGCTTGGCTTTACCTTTGACTCTGATACCTCGTTTAAGATGAAGTCTGGCAATCGCCGCTCCCCAGATTGTTCTTTCTTCTCCAAAGAGCGATTGCGATCCCTTGGCGGGATCCCCAAGGGCTATATCGAGGGAGCTCCGGACTTGGCTATAGAGGTTCTCTCTGAGGCCAATACTGTAGGAGAGATCCACGACAAAATTGTCGAGTATTTTGAGAACGGATCCCGGCTTGTTTGGGTCATTCATCCCGAAGAAAAGTATGTTTTAGTCTACCGCCAGCCTGAGCCCGCAGCATTGAAGCGGCCAGGGGACATTCTGGAAGGCGAAGAGGTGATCCCTGGGTTTGCCTTGGATTTGTCAGAGTTTTTTGCCGAACCTGAGTTTTAGCTGTTTGCCAAGCTCGCAAGTCTTCCAGGGTTCCGCGGCACCTGGTAAACTGGCGCCAAAAACGGGATCCAATTTCATGAGGCCGGTTTACCTGCAAGTTCTGGAGCGCAACCCCAGACGGCTGCGGATTGCCCTGCAAAGGTTTACCCCTGAGCAACTGGCCTGGCGAGTGGTTGTGGGCCTAGGGCTGTTGGCGCTGGGATCCCAGCTCTGGGGCCGCTCGCCGCTGGTGGGGTTGCTGGCCGTAGCAGCGGGCCTGGGGATTGGGATCCCTTGGGGGCTGGGGCAGATCCTGAGCTTGGATCGGGAGCGGCAGCGAGCGACCCTGACCCGGCTGGGTGGCCCCTGGGGGCTTTGGCGGCAGCAGGTATTCTCTTATCCCCTCGCCCAATTGCAAGGGGTGCGGCTGCAGCGGCTGGGACAGGAGATCTTGGATGAGGAGGCGCGGGAGAGCTTTCAGATCCAAGCTCAGGTGCGGTTGCAGTTTCGCCGCGGCGCTTTTGAACAAAAGCTTGAAGAAAAAATTTCAAGAAGAGGTTATTGCTTGCTTCAGCAGCCAATCGGCGATCAAAGAAGGCGAGCCGGAAGCGCTTACCCTGGCACAGCGGCTGGTGGGCTGGATCCAGGACTATCTTAACCTGTGAGGTTCCCTTCTGGGCAATTGCCGAGGTTATATAGAAGTTCGTGAGTTGTTAATTGTGATACTTGGCAATCCTTGGCAAACTGCCGAGAATTGGTGTGGGTTTGAATAGGCACTCTCGCCTATCTTAACAGAATTTTGGCAATGCTAAGCTGTCATGATCATTCCTTGGGAGACCATTGTTGAGGAAGCTTTGGGCAACTGGCCGTGGCTGCTTTTGTGGGCAGCCTGGCTCCTGGCGCTTGTCTTCTGGCAGAGGCGGCGGCCGCATCAGGCCCAGGTTGGTTTTCCCGATGTCATCATGCTGGCGCGGGCGGATACAACGGTGGTGGAGTGTAACGAGGCCTGCCAGAAGGTTTTCGGCAATTGGCAGGGCCGGCGCTGGATCGAGGCCTTGCCGCCAGAGGAGCAAGAGCAGGTGCGGCAGAAGATATCCCAGCTTACTCCTCAGCAGCCTACCTTTGCTTGGGCTCACCCCTTGTTCGATGCGGAAGGAAAGGTGCGGTGGTTTGAGTGGATCAACCAGGGCCTTTTCGACCGGCGGGGCCGCTTGCAGTTTATTCGCGGGGTGGGCCGAGACATTACCGAGAAGAAGCAACTGGAAGAAAATCTGCGCCTGCGGGAAGCCCAACTGAGGGCTCTTCTGGACGCCCTGCCGGCAGCCATAGGGGCCAGGGATCCCCAGGGAGTGCTGATTTTGCAAAATGCCACCGACCGCGCCTGGTATGGCGACCTGCTGGGCACTTCTCTGCAAGAGGCAGCGCAGCAACATCCCCACTGGCTGGAGTACACTGGGCAAGCCTTGTCTGACCTGGAGCGGCAAGGGTTTTCCCGATTGGAGAGCAAGGAAATCATCCAAGGCCAAGAGCGCTACACCTATCGCCTGGCTGTCAAGCTGCAGGATGAGTCCAAAGGTTTGGGATGGCTCGGCATTGTCTTGGATATTACCGAGCAAAAGCGGCTGGAACAACAACTGCGAGAACAACAGGAGCGCTTTCGCGCCTTCCTCGACAACAGCCACGACATTTTGTGTTGGATCGATGCCCAAGACTTGGTTCATACTCTCAATCGCCCGGTTACCGAGAAAGTCTTGGGTCGTTGTCCTGAGGAGGGAGAACCTATACCTCTGGATTGGGTTCACCCGGAAGATCGCCAGATCGTTGCCGACGCCCTTGAACAACTGAAGGCTCGGCCTGGCGAGACGCTCAGCTTTGTCTATCGGGCCCAGCATGCCGATGGCCATTGGGTGTGGCTGGAGAGCCGCTGCACCAACCTTTTGCAGGATCCTCTAGTGCAGGGGATTGTGTGCAGCAGCCGCGACATTACCCAACAAAAGCAGGTGGAACTAGCTTTGCGGGAAAGCGAAGCCCGCTTTCGGGAAATGGCCGAGGCTGTGCCGGTGAATTTCTTCGTCTGTTCCGCAGATCTCAGCCAAGTTCTCTACAAAAGCCCCCGGTGTCAAAGCATCTGGGGATACACACCGGAGGAGTTTTATCAAAAACCGGATCTTTGGAAAGAAAGGCTTCACCCTGAAGATCTGCCCCGTGTTCTTCGATCTCTTCCTCGAGTTATTCGAGGGGAGCAGCCAATCACCTACCGCATCTTCCATCGAGATGGCAGCCTGCGCTGGTTACGCACTTCCTGTCAGCCTATTTTTAATGAGCGGCAAGAAATCATCCGCTTTGTAGGTGTTACGGAAGACATCACCGAGCAAAAAGAGGTAGAGCTGGCTCTACAAGCAAGTGAGGCTCGCCTTAGAGCTATTCTGGACGGGATTCCTTTTTCCATCTTCCTCAAAGACCTGGAGGGGCGCTATCTTCACGCCAACAGGTTTTATCTACAACAGAGAGGTTTTGAGCTAGGAGAACTTATTGGCAAGCTGGATGATGAGCTTTTCACTCCCGAAGAGGCCCGCGAGTTCCGAGAGCAGGATCAGAGAGCCCTCCAATCTCCGGATCCTGTCAGCTACGAGCGGATTTTTTCCCGCAATGGCAAGCAATTGAGCCAGTGGGTTACCAAATTTGCCCTGCGAGATTGCCAGGGGGATCCCTATGCCGTCTGTGGCGTTGTTGTGGACATAACGCCTCTTAAGCAGGCTCAGGATCTGTTGATGCAAGAAGCAGAGCGGGAGCGACTACTAGGGGCTTTGCTGCGGCGGATCCGACAAGCTCTAGACCTGCCAGTTATTTTGCAAACAACCACTGCCGAGGTGCGGGAGTTTCTCCAGGTGGATCGGGTAATGATCTACCAGTTGCAGGAGGGGGCAGGGGGGTTTGTGGCCGCTGAGTCAGTGGTGGATCCCTGGCCTAGTCACTTGGGCCGCTACGTGTGGGATGAGTATTTCCCCAGGGATCCCTGCCATCGCAAGTACCAGCAGGGCTTTGTGCAAGCCATCGAAAATGTGGCGACCGCCAGTTTGGATCCTTGCTATCGGCAGCTCTTGGAATCTTTCCAGGCCCAGGCCAACTTGGTGATCCCAATCCGACGGGGTGAAGACCTTTGGGGCCTCTTGGTGGCGCAGCACTGCCGGGCCAGCCGTCCTTGGCAAGAGTGGGAGATCAAGCTTTTGCAAGAGCTAAGCGATCAATCGGCCATTGCCTTGCAGCAGGCCCAGCTTTATGAGCAGGTAAAAGCCCTCAACCAAACGCTGGAGGAAAAAGTGCGGCAGCGCACCGCCGAGCTGGAGCGGGCTTTGCAATTTGAGGCTCTCCTAAGAAGCATTACCAACCGCGTGCGCGATTCTCTCGACGAAGCTGAGATCCTCAGCGCTGCCGTGCGCGAGCTGGGAGAAAGTCTAGATGCCGATGGCTGCGACATCAGCCTTTACAACGCCGATTTCACCCTTGCCACCATCCGCTACGAGTATTGCCCCCGCTCCGATTCTTATCTGAACCTCTCCATCCCTTTGCAGGGAGGGCCTTACGAAACCGTGTATCGACAATTAACTGCAGGGCAGCCTTGTCTATTTTGCTTCTTAGGGCGAGCCTCGGAAAACCGCCAGGTAGTAATGGCTTGTCCCTTGCTAGATAAAGGCCAAGTGCTGGGGGATCTGTGGATCTTTCGCTCGGCGGCGCGTCCTTTCGACGACCAGGAGATCCAACTTATCCAGCAGGTGGCCAACCAATGTGCCATTGGGCTGCGGCAGGCGCGCCTGTTCCAGGCTGCCCAAGAGCAGGTGCAAGCCCTGGAGCGCCTCAACCGTCTCAAAGACGACTTCATCAGCACCGTCAGCCACGAGCTGCGCACTCCCCTGGCCAGCCTGAAAATGGCCCTGAAAATGCTGCAGATAGCTCGCTCAGAGGAGAAACGAGCGCAATACTTCCTCATTGCCGAGCGGGAGTGCCAGCGGGAGATCGAGCTCATCAACGACCTGCTGGATCTGCAGCGGCTGCAGGCGGAGGCCTATGCGCTGGAGGTGCAAGCCCTCACCTGGCGAGATCTGCTGGGGGATCTGCTGACCGTTACCGAAGAGCGGGCCCGCGCCAAGGGGCAGAGCTTTCAAGCCAGCGTTCCCCTGGAGAGCTCCCTCACGACAGATCCCTTGCTCTTAGGGCGAATCCTGCGCGAGTTGCTGCACAATGCGGTGAAATACACCCCACCCCAGGGATCCATCCGCCTACGGGTAGAAACCGAAAACCGCCGCAGCATCGTCGAGGTCAGCAATAGCCAGCCGATCCCCGCCGAGGAGTTGACCCGCATCTTTGAGCGCTTTTACCGCATTCCCAGCAACGATCCTTGGAAGGAAGGGGGCACGGGTCTGGGCTTGGCCTTGGTGAAACAGATGGTGGATCAGTTGCGCGGATCCATCGAGGTGAGCAGCGCCGCCGGCTGGACAACCTTTACGCTTCACCTACCTCATCTGCCCCAACTTTGACACAAAAGGATAGCTTGGTAGCCCCGTACTTGAGTGCGGGGCGGAAAAGCCCTTGAGCCACTTTAGTTGCTTCTTTGTTATAGTTAGTACAGAGCTTCTCCAGGAAAACAACCTACTGCGGTGCAAAACCCGCGCGGCAATAACTAACCTAGAGGAACTTAAGTCCGAAGTAAGCAGAACTTTGAGGTTATGCCTCAAAGGACTGTCTAGGGGCGTCTTGACAGCGCCTTCGCGAGTCCATTTGGGTGGGAGTGTCAAATCCCACGCTGAGGTCTCAGGCTTCTGCCATAGTGGAATTGGTCTTTTGTTGCTCCGTCTCTATGCTCAACTACCCGCCCAGCCATCCGGATCCCACTGTTGTCGACTTCTACCATGGGCAAGCGGTGCCGGATCCCTATCGCTGGCTGGAGGATCTGGATTCTGAGCAGACGCGAGCTTGGATCGAGGCGCAAAACCGCCTAACTTTTGACTACTTGCAGCGGATCCCGGCCCGGCAGCGGCTTCTGGAGCGCCTGAGGCAACTGTGGAACTACGAAAAATACAGCCAGCCCTTCAAAGAGGGCAACCGCTACTTCTACTTCAAAAACGACGGCCTGCAAAACCAGAGCGTTCTCTATACCCAAGAAAGCCTGGAGGGAGAGGCGCGGGTTTTGCTAGATCCCAACACCCTCTCGGAAGACGGCACGGTGGCCCTCTCAGGGATTGCCATCAGCCGCGACGGGCGCTACCTGGCCTATGGTCTCTCCCGCTCCGGCTCCGACTGGCAGGAGTGGAAGGTGCGGGATATCGAAACGGGAGAAGACCTGCCGGATCACCTGCGCTGGATTAAATTCTCCGGGGCCAGCTGGACGCTGGACGGGCAGGGATTTTTCTACAGCCGCTACGACGAGCCGGCCCCTGGCAGCGAGTACGAAAGCGCCAACTACTTCCAAAAACTCTACTACCACCGCCTGGGCACCCCCCAGTCGGAAGATCTCTTGGTCTACCACCGCCCTGACCAAAAAGAGTGGGGCTTTGCCGGCGGGGTTACCGAAGATGGAGACTACCTAATCATCTCCGTCTGGCGGGGCACGGATCCCAAAAACCTCCTCTTCTACAAAGACCTGCGGGATCCCAGCTCGCCGGTGGTGGAGCTTATCCGCGAGTTCCAGGCCGAGTACGCCTTTGTCGGCAACGACGGCTCCCGCTTTTGGCTGTTGACGGACCTCCAGGCTCCCCGGCGGCGACTGGTGGCCATTGATCTCGACAACCCAGGTCAGTTGCAAGAGGTGATCCCCGAAGCCGAGGAGACCCTGCAGGGAGTTAGCCTAATCCACAACCAGTTCGTTGCCTTCTACCTCAAAGACGCCCACACCCAGATCCGGACCTTTGCTTTAGACGGCACCTACCTGGGGGAAATCCCCCTGCCGGGGCTGGGATCCGCCAGCGGCTTTGGCGGCAAGCGCCACGACACCGAGACCTTCTACACCTTCACCAGCTTTACCACTCCCCCCACCATCTACCGCTACGACTTCACCAGCGGCCGCAGCACCCTCTTCCGTCAGCCCCAGGTGGATTTCGATCCCCAGGCCTATGAGGTGCAGCAGGTGTTCTACGCCAGCCAAGACGGCACCCGCATCCCCATGTTCCTTGTCCACCGCCGCGGCCTAGCGCGGACAGGGGATCACCCCACCCTGCTGTACGGCTACGGCGGCTTTGGCATCTCTCTGACCCCCAGCTTTTCGGTGGGCCTGGTGGCCTGGCTGGAGATGGGAGGGGTTTACGCCCAGCCCAGTTTGCGCGGCGGCGGCGAATACGGGGAAGCCTGGCACCAAGCGGGCACCAAGCTCAACAAGCAAAAGGTCTTCGACGACTTCATTGCCGCGGCTGAGTGGCTCATGGCCAACGGCTACACCAACCCCTCCAAGTTGGCCATCGCCGGCGGCAGCAACGGCGGCCTCTTGGTGGGGGCCTGCCTGACCCAAAGGCCGGATCTCTTTGCAGCAGCCCTCCCCGCCGTGGGGGTGTTCGACATGCTGCGCTTTCATAAGTTCACCATCGGCTGGGCCTGGATCTCCGAGTACGGATCCCCGGAAGACCCGGAGGAATTCAAGGCCCTCTACGCCTACTCCCCCCTGCACAACCTCAAGCCCGGCACCGCCTACCCCGCCACCCTGATCACCACGGCAGATCACGACGACCGGGTGGTGCCCGCCCACAGCTTCAAGTTTGCCGCCGCCCTGCAGGCGGCCCAGGGGGGATCCCAGCCCATCCTCATTCGCATCGACACCAAAGCCGGCCACGGGGCCGGCAAGCCCACTGCCAAGCTCATCGAAGAGACCGCCGACCGCTGGGCCTTCTTGGTGCAGGTGCTGGGGATCCAAGCGGGCTAGCGACTCCGCGCCGGCAACCCCCTAGGCCCCAGGCCCACCCGACCGGCATAGACGGCCGCTTCCCCCAGCTCGTCTTCGATGCGCAGCAGTTGGTTGTACTTGGCGATGCGCTCGCTGCGGCAGAGGGATCCGGTTTTGATCTGGCCGGCGCGGGTGGCCACCGCCAGGTCGGCGATGGTGGTGTCTTCTGTCTCACCGGAGCGGTGGCTGATGAGGGTGCGAAAGCCCGCCTGAACGGCCAGTTGAATGGTCGAGACCGTCTCTGTCAGGGTGCCGATCTGGTTGAGCTTGATCAAAATGGCGTTGGCAGCGCCGCTGTCGATGCCTTTCTGCAGCCGGGCCGGGTTGGTTACAAACAGGTCGTCCCCCACCAGTTGCACCCGGGATCCCAAGCGGGCGGTCATGGCCTGCCAGCCGGCCCAATCTTCTTCCGCCAGCCCGTCTTCCAGGGAGAGGATGGGATAGTTGGCCAGCAGTTGCTCGTAGTAGTTCACCATCTGCTCGGCGCTGCGGGCTTTGCCCTCGAAGTGGTACTGCCCATCCTGCAGCAGCTCGTTGGCCGCCACGTCCAAGGCCAAGGCGATATCCTCCCCTGGCCTGTAGCCCGCCTGTTCAATAGCCGTCATCAATAGATCCAAAGCTGCGGCGTTGGAGTCGAGGTTGGGGGCAAATCCGCCTTCATCCCCCACCCCCGTGGACAGTCCCCTCTGCCGCAGCACTTGTTTTAGGGCTGCAAACACCTCGGCTCCGTAGCGCAGCGCCTCGCGAAAGCTGGGTGCTCCGATGGGCACGATCATAAATTCTTGAATATCGAGGTTGTTGTCGGCGTGGGCGCCGCCGTTAAGCACATTCATCAGCGGCGCCGGCAGCAGGTTGGCAAAGGGTCCACCCAGGTACCTGTACAAAGGCAGGCCCACTGCACTGGCAGCCGCCTTAGCTGTAGCCAAAGAAACTGCCAAGATGGCATTGGCTCCCAGTTGCGACTTGTTGGAGGTGCCGTCCAGATCGATCAGCAACTGGTCGATGCGGGCCTGGTTGAGGGCATCTTCCCCTCGCAGCTCCGACTGGATGGGGCCGAGGATGTTTTCCACTGCCCTCAGCACACCCTTGCCCCCGTAGCGCTTGGGATCCCCGTCCCGCAGCTCGTGAGCCTCAAAAGTGCCGGTCGAAGCGCCACTGGGCACCTGGGCCAAGCCGGTTGCTCCATTGGCTAGGCCCACCAGAGCTTCTAAGGTCGGCTGTCCCCGCGAGTCGAGGATCTCATGGGCGGTAATCCACTCGATGGCCGTTTCCACAGTTGCACCTCAGCAATTGGCTAGACAGTTCTGGCCGAAGCCAGATTGCCAATAGACTAGTGGATTTTTGCCCCCGGATCCCTTTGCTTCTGGAAAACTTTAACGGCTTGCCCCTGTTTCAAGAGAAGCGGAAGTAGAATAGGCAGAGTAGTCCGGGTGGGGTGGAGGGGGAATCTGCGACTATGTTCGAAAGACTGCTCTTTCCCATCGACAACTCGCGCGAAACTAGCCACGCCCTGCCCTTGGTGGCGGACATAGCGCAGCGCTACAAGAGCCAGGTCTATCTGCTCTCCGTCCTAGACAGCACGGACCTGAGCCCAGAGCAAGCCGAGCAAGCCCGCCAAAGTATCCACAACTTGCTCAAACAGGCTGAGGCTGGCCTGCAGCAGATTGGCATCCAAAATGTCAAGAGCGAGTATCGCGAGGGAAAAGTTCCCTTCGTCATCTGCGACGTGGCCGACGAGCTGGAGATTAGCCTAATCGTGATGGGATCCCGCGGCCTCAGCTTGTCTGCCGAGGGACAGAACAACTCCGTCAGCCACCGCGTCATCGACCTCTCCCCTTGCCCGGTGCTGGTGGTGCCTTGAGGAAGGGGATCCCAGCCGACGCCATTCTTGCTGTTTTGTTCTATTCTGTAGAGTGCGTTGAGGCCGGCTCTGGCTGAAGAACCCGAATGTTGCCTTCTGTAATAGCAAGGCGGCTGATATTTGTATTGTCCAAAAGTCTGCAGTACAACGAAGAGCGAGATACAGCTTTTTCCGACTCTGTGAGAATCTTGTGGAGAGGTAGGATCCCTGTCATACAGGAGAAGCATCTGATTTTTATGAGCGTTGGTCAGCGTTGCTGGGAAAAGCTGTAAGCTCCATTGCTATTCACTAGTGCCACCTTTAGGAATCGTCATGGAAAGTCGTGGTTACAACAAGGCCTCCCAGAAGACCTTCGAGGTGATGCGGCATTTCGCAGAAACCTACGCCAAACGTACCGACACTTTTTTCTGCTCTGATCCTACGATTACGACGGCAGTGATCGAAGGCTTGGCTCTCCACAAAGAGCAGTTGGGCGCTCCGCTCTGTCCCTGCCGCTTTTACGAAGACAAAGAGGCGGAAGTGAAAGCCGGCTATTGGAACTGCCCCTGCGTGCCAATGCGCGAGCGCAAAGAATGTCACTGTATGCTCTTCTTAACCCCAGACAACCCCTTTGCCGGCACTAGCCAAACCCTAGAGGAGGTGCCCCTGGAATACCAAACGAAATAATCGGCCAAGTGCCTGTCATTGGAGGGGACGATCGGGCGGGGAGGGGTGACAAAGATCGGTATAGTCAGAGAATAGCTGGGTAGTTGCTATTCGCAGGAGGAGGAAACTCTTTTATGACTCCCTCACTGGCTAACTTTCTCTGGAGCTTGCTGTACGGCGCAGTGGTGCTGGGGCTTCTCTTCGGCGCCATCGTCTTCGTCAGCCAAAGAGATAGGGTGCGTCGTCGCTGAGTCTCCTGCTCGCCAGGGCTTGTCTGCGGATTGCCCACCGCCCTTTATGATCTAAAGCTGATCTGGCGACATCCCGGGAGCGTTGACCCACCCCCTGCACTACTGGCGGCAAAAAAACCGCTACTACCACGAGGATCTGGAGCGGCTGCACCGCTTCTTCGTTCCCCCAGGCCTGCGCATTCTGGAAATCGGCTCCGGCACCGGATCCCTGCTCAACGCTTTGCAGCCCAGTTTTGGGGTGGGGATTGACTGGGACGCAGAGATTGTTGCCCAGGCGCAGAGGCAGTTTCCCCATCTTCACTTTCGGGTGCAGGATGCCCACACGCTGGACAAGCAGGATCCCATCTTAGCGGAGCCTTTTGACGTTATTTTGCTCGTCAACACCTTGGGCTACCTGGCAGACGTTCAGCAGGTTCTTGAGCGGCTGCGCCGTTTTTGTACCCCGCGCACTCGCCTGATCCTCTCGTACCACAACCCCCTCTGGGAGCCGCTGCTAAGCCTGGCGACCGTCCTCAAGCAGCGCATGCCCCTGCCGGCAGCCAACTGGCTCTCGGCAGGCGATGTGGCCAATTTGCTGCACCTAGCAGGGTACGAGGTCATTCAGCAGGGCAAGCGGCTGTTGTTGCCGCGGCGGATCCCACTGCTTTCGACGCTGATTAACCGCTTCATTGCCCCCTTGCCCGGGATCAACGCCCTTTGTCTAACGGAATACACGATCGCCCGCCCCCAGCCCGATCCCGCCTGGGATCCCCCCCTTGAGGAGCAACCTTCTTGCACAGTGGTGATCCCAGCCCGCAACGAGGCGGGCAACATCCGCCGCTGTGTGCAGCAGTTGCCAGAGATGGGATCCCGCACCGAGATCATTTTTGTAGAGGGGCATTCCAGCGACGACACCTGGGCTGAGATCCAGCGGGTTCAGGACGAATACCAGGGGATCCGCACCATCCAGGCTCTCCGGCAAGAGGGCAAAGGCAAGGGAGATGCGGTGCGCAAGGGGTTTGCCGCGGCCAGCGGCGATGTGCTGATCATTCTCGACGCCGACTTGACTGTCCAGGCGGAAGAGCTCCCCAAGTTTTTCCGCGCGGTGGCCTCCGGGCGGTGCGACTTTGCCAACGGCTGCCGCCTCGTCTATCCCCTGAAACCAGAAGCGATGCCGCGCCTCAACCAGTGGGCCAATCGTTTTTTTGCCGCTCTCCTCTCCCACATTCTCGGCATCCGCATCAAAGATTCCCTCTGCGGCACCAAGGCCCTGTGGCGGGAGGACTATTGGCAGATTGCCAAGCTGCGGCAAGAATGGGGGGATTTTGACCCGTTTGGGGATTTCGACCTGTTGTTGGGGGCGGCCAAGCGCACCCTCAAGATCCTGGACATCCCGGTGCGCTACTTCCCCAGAACCTATGGGCGCTCCAACATCCAACATGTGCGGGACGGGCTGCGGCTGCTGCAGATCTGCGCTTTTGCCCTCAGCCGCTTCAAGGGATCCTGAGCCCTAACCCCTTCAACACGGTTTTGATCCAGACGGGCCGCTTCCCCATCCGGATCCCTGCCCAGCCTCCCAGAAGTTGTTACAATAGTTAGCCATTGAAAAATGCATGGATCAGCCCTGAGAAAAACCGCCACAGGAAAAAGCAATGGGGGAATCCGTGTTGAGCAGGCTCGGCCAATGGATCTCAAGTACTCCCCTACGCTCCCTCGATCGAGCCTATGAAGCTGCCCTGCGCATCAAAGCCATCGAAGACCGCTACTTTCAGGGGGGATCCATCGGCAGCAACGGAAACCACGGCCAAAACACCAGCCGCTACTTTCAGATCCAATTGCGCCAGGAATTGCGTCAAATTGATCTTAGTTTAGCGGAGTTCAGGGCCAGTAGCGTTTTTTCTCGCCTGCCGGATCCCGAGCAAAATGGCAGCGGCCCTCCCTTCTCTTCCGACAAAGATCAGGCCAAAGAGGCCCCCGTCGGCCCTTCTGAAAACGACGGTAAAGACGCTGAAAATGGCCGGCAAAGTCGGGATCCCTCGATTTTGGAAAAGCTGGAGTTTATCGATCAGGTGACCTCGCGCTACAAGCGCCCCGCTGCTCAACCCAGGTCCACCTCCCCTCCGCCCAAGTCTCAAGAGCAACCAGAGCCACTGACCTCAAGCCAGCCGGAGCCCTCCGATCCCTCCATCAAGACCAATCTTGCTAAGACAAACCTCGACAACAGCAATGCCCCGGTTGCCTCTAAAACGGCCCTCCTGCCTCGCTCCATCCTGCGTACGGCCAACCAGATCCGCCGTGAGCTGAGTTCGCAGGCAGAAGAAGAGCTGCTCCAGGAGTATCGCAGCCAACGCACGCGCACACTGGTGGCAGTTCGGTTTTTGTTGCTGCTGGCCATTTTGCCGCTGCTTGTCCAGATTTTCTCGAAACACTTCCTGTTCGGGCCGTTGGTGGATCGCTTTCAGCCGCGGGAGCCCACCATCCTGGCTCTGAGCTACGAATTTCAAGAAAAGGCTCTCTCCGAGTTTGAGTTTTTCAAGGAAAAAATAGAGTTTGAGCGGGCTTTACACCACCAATCTCCAGAGCTCGACCTGGAATCCGAAGACCAACTGTCCAAGAAGGCAGAGGAGTTGCTGCAAAAATACAGCCGTAAGAATTTGGAAGGCCTCAAGAACGTCCTTGCCGACGTGCTATCGCTGCTGGTGTTTGGCTGGCTGATCTTCATCGGGCGCGAGGAAATTGAAGTTCTCAAGTCTTTTTTGGATCGCCTGATCTATGGCCTCAGCGACAGTGCCAAGGCTTTCATTATTATTCTCTTCACAGATGTGTTCGTCGGCTACCACTCTCCCCATGGCTGGGAGGTGCTGCTGAGCAGCTTAGCTGCCCACCTGGGTCTGCCAGAAAACCGCAATTTTATCTACGGCTTTATTGCCACTTTTCCGGTTTTCCTCGATACACTCTTTAAGTACTGGATCTTCCGCTACTTGAACCGCGTATCGCCGTCGGCGGTGGCCACCTACCACGCCATGAACGATTGAGGGTTTGCAGTTGCCTTCATCGAGAATCCAGGCCGCTGCCGCCACCATCCACAACCTCAGGGGGAGTTCCCCTCACCCCCGGCCCCTCTCCCTCTGGGAGAAGGGAGCTGGGGATCGACCTAACGAGTTGTTTCGTTGCCCCTGGAAACAGCCCTAATTTGAGTTCCCTGAGTTAGCTGCGCACGCGCAAGGACTGGCGATGGCAAAACCCGCAGACCAACCAACGCTCCAGTTCGGCGGCAGGGGCGGGGCAGCCACAGGCAGGGCAAGGGAACAGGTTTTGCTGAGTTTGTCTCTGTTTCACCAGTCGGGCCCAACGTTCGAAAGCGGCTTTAGCATCGGCGGGAGACGGCCGTGAGCCGGAGCGGCGAGCGGTTGCAGGCTGCTTTTGGGCTGGGGTTGCAGATGAGATGGGGTAAAACTTGCCTACCAACTCCGCATCAGGGTGGGGAGCGGACGGGCTGGATCCCTCGTGCCAAGCGCCGGGGCTGAAGCGAATGTCGCTGAGAGGAGGGTGCAGGCGGCTGTTGAGTTTCCTGAGAATGAGCTGGCGCTGCAGAGTTAAGTTTTGCGCCCAGGACGGGGTAGAGGTGGCCACCTGTAGCACCTGGCGGCGCAGGTTGAGGGGATAGGTTTGCGCTGCTACCGCCTCTCCCACCACTTCCGGCCAGAGCTGTCTTAGGAGCTGCATTTGCTTCAGTTCAGCCCAACACGGATGGCTGCCAAAGCTACCCAGTGCCTCATCTAACCGTTGCAGCATGGTGTCGCTCAGGAAACGCCATTTTGGTCTTCCAACGATTTTGCCGCTTCGCTGAGGGCGGACTGAATGGAAGCGGCATCGGGCAGGGAACGGGATCCGCCGTTTTGACTGGGGGGAGCAAATCCTTCGAGGCTGCGAATGTGAATATCTTGCTGGGGGAAGGGGATGCGGATCCCACGCCGGCGAAACTCTGCTTCGATGGCAAAGTTCAGCTCGCTGATCAAGACAAATTGATCCTGGGGCCGGTTGATCCACACCAGCAGCTCAAAGTTGAGGGAAGAGGGGCCAAAAGACTTGAGCCACACCTGCGGGGCGGGGCTGCTCAGTACCCGCGGATTTTCCTTGGCGGCGCTGAGCAGGGCTTCGGTGACCAAGGTGGTATCGGAGCCGTAGGCCACGCCCACGGGAATGTGGATGCGACAGCGGGGATCCCGGTAGCTCCAGTTCACCACCTTCGACTCGGTGAAGCGGGAGTTGGGCACGATTACAAAGATGCGATCCAAAGTGCGCAGGACGGTGGCCCGCGGGCCAATGCGCTCCACGGTGCCGAGCAGGTTGTCCACTTCCACCAGATCCCCGACTTGGATGGGGCGCTCCAGCAGGATGGCGATGTAGCTGATGTAGTTGTTGGAGAGGTTTTGCAGACCAAAACCGATCCCCAAACCCACCGCCCCGGCAATCACCGCCAGGGATCCCAAATTGAGGCCACTGAAGGGCAAGACCAAGAGGATCCCGAACAGGGTGAGGATGTACTTGAAGATGGCCGTTGTAGACTCCTGGGTGCCCAGATCCAGTCCCAGCCGGCTCAGAAACCGCTGCTTAAAGCCAACGCTGACGTAGTGGGCAACGGTGAAGACCAAAGCGGCCAGCACAAAAAAGACCAGCAAGCTGGCGATGGAGACGCTGGAATTGGGCAGCGGTTGGGTGAGGACGCCCAGCGCCGTGGCCACCACGCGCCCCAAGCCCAGGTAAAAAGCGCGCTGAAAAGGCCGCAGGGCAGGTATAAAGCTGATGCCGCGATCCAGAGAGATGCCGGCAATGAGAATTGCCCCCAGGCCTCGCAGCAGCACCCCTGCGATGTCGATCCAGCTCCCCCAGGCCGGGTCGGCCTTGAGCTCCAACCAACTTTGCAGGCGGACGAGACTGCGGTCGAACAGCCGCCAGAGAAAGAACCCCACTGCCACGGTGGCCAGCCCGGCCAGGATGGTGAGCATCAGCACGCGCGGATCCTGCGCCCGCTGCAGATCCAGCCGATCCTGCCGGTACTCGGCAATGGCTTGCTCCAGCCGCCGCGCCCAAGTGTTGGCCACCAGACGCACGTCGTTGAGGCTCACCTGGCCCAGCGGCACCCTGCGCTCGGCGGCGGCGTCGGCATAGGTGACGGTAAACAGATACCGCTGGGTGGCCTCAAAGCGACCTCTTTCTCCCAGGCGGAGGACGTACTGGCCGTTGGCATCCTGGGCCACCCGTACCTCCGGCTCTGGCAACTGGCCTTCTTCCAAGAAGCGCTCAATGATTGCCCGCACGTTGTCGGCCCGCACATCGCTGGGGTATTCTGCCGTCTGCAGGCGAAACACCGGAATGTTCCCCACCAAGACTTCTGTGCCCTCTTGGCCGGTCAAGGGGATCCGCAGTGGGCTAGAGGTCGGGGAAGGGGATCCCTCAAGAGTTGGCGCTTCGGCAGGAGTGGGGTGGGAAAAGCCGGGATCCCGCAACTCGAGGGCTTGGGCCACCGGGATCCCAGCAGCCTTGGAGACCGGAGCGGGCAGGAGCCAGAGGCCAATCCCGGCTATCAGCCCCACCGCCAGGGCCGCTCCCTTCAGCAGGACAGAGTCTCGAATGGCTCGTTGGACCCGAACGCCCATTGTCTCGGGGATCCCTAGGATGCTGCTGTAAGCCTATGGTGGCATAAGCAAATCCCGATTTTGGCCGATCCAAGCGAGGACCTTAAGTGCTCTGATGGTGGCCCAAAAGGCGTTGGCGCAGCTTTTTAATTTGGTCTCGCAGTTGCGCAGCTTCTTCAAATTCCAGGTTTTTGGCCGCTGCTTTCATCTTCAGTTCCAGTTGGCCGATCAGCTCTGGAATCTCCGAAAGAGGGATTTCGTCTGCAACTGGAAAGGCTTTTTCCAGGTCTTGGCTGTTGAGTTTGCGGGAGATGGCCAAAAAAGACAGAATGGCGTTGCTGTTTTTCTTAATAATGGGCTTAGGAGTGATGTTGTGTTGGCGGTTGTATTGCAATTGAATCTCCCGGCGGCGCTGGGTTTCGGCGATGGCCCGGGCCATGCTGCCGGTCAGGGTGTCGGCGTACATCACCACCGTGCCACGGACATTGCGCGCTGCTCGCCCGATCATCTGAATCAGGGATCGCTCCGCCCGCAAAAATCCCTCTTTATCCGCGTCCAAAATGGCCACCAAGGAGACTTCCGGCAAATCCAACCCTTCCCGCAACAAATTGACCCCTACCAGTACGTCAAAAGCTCCTTCGCGAAAATCTTGTAAAATTTCGATCCGCTCAATTGAGCTGATCTCGGAATGCAAATAGCGAACCCGGATCCCGCGTTCTTGCAAGTATTCTGTGAGATCTTCGGCCATGCGTTTGGTGAGGGTGGTCACAATGACCCGTTCCGGGAGGCCCTGCTGCGAACGTTCCAATCGCAGGTAGATCTCTCCCAACAAATCCTCCACCTGCCCGGCTGTGGGGCGGACATGCACTTCCGGATCCACCACCCCGGTGGGCCGAATGACCTGTTCTATAACCCGACCGGTGCCCGGCACATAGAACTTCAGGGTTTTGCCGTTTTCCACCACCGTTTCAAATTGGGCTCCGCTTTGCTCCAGTTCCCAGTTGCCGGGCGTGGCGGAAACAAAGACGCATTGGTGGACTTTGGCCCAGAACTCCTCGGCTTTGAGAGGGCGGTTGTCGAGGGCGCTGGGCAGGCGAAACCCGTGATCCACCAGCACCTGCTTGCGGGCGCGATCCCCATTGTACATGCCGCGGATTTGCGGCACGGTGACGTGGGATTCGTCCACCACTAAGAGCCAATCGTTGGCCTTGAAATAATCCACTAAACAAGCAGGCGGCTCCCCTTCCTTGCGCCCCGTCAGGTGCCGAGAGTAGTTTTCGATGCCGTTGCAATAGCCCACCTCCCGCAGCATTTCCAGGTCGTAGCGGGTGCGCTGTTCTAGCCGTTGGGCTTCCAGTAGCTTGCCTTGTTTGCGAAAGAAAGCCAGTTGCTCCTCCAGCTCCTGCTCAATGTTGAGGATCGCCTGCTGCAACTGGGCTTCTGGCGTTACAAAGTGGCGAGCCGGGTAGACTCTGAGGGCGCTGAGGCTGGTCAAAATCTCACCTGTAACCGGATCAATCAGGCGAATGGCCTCGATCTCATCGCCAAAAAATTCAATGCGGATCACCCGATCTTCATACGCCGGCACAATTTCCAGCACATCGCCCTTGACGCGAAATCGCCCCCGCGCCAGCTCCAGGTCGTTGCGCTCGTACTGAATGCCGGCCAGATCCCGCAAGACCTCCCGCTGGTTGATCTCCTGGCCGACTTGGAAGGGGATGGAAGCCTTCAGGTATTCCTCCGGCATGCCCAAGCCGTAGATGCAGCTTACCGAGGCCACCACGATGACATCTCGCCGTTCAAATAGAGAGCGGGTAGCGGAGTGCCGCAACATGTCGATCTCATCGTTGATGGAAGAAGACTTGGCGATGTAAGTATCGGTGCTGGGCACATAGGCTTCCGGTTGATAATAGTCGTAATAGCTGATGAAATATTCGACGGCATTGTAGGGAAAAAGCTCTCGCAGCTCGTTACACAGTTGGGCGGCCAAGGTTTTGTTGGGAGCCATCACCAAGGTGGGCCTGCCGACTTGCTGGATAGTATGGGCAATGGTAAACGTTTTGCCGGTTCCGGTTGCCCCCAGCAGGGTTTGAAAGCGATGGCCCTCTAAAATCGACTTCACCAAGCCGGCAATCGCCTTGGGTTGATCCCCCGTGGGCTGATAGGAAGAAACCAGTTGAAACTCCGACATAAGTCTATCCGTTGATCTTTTGAGGATCCATGGTTGAGTGTTCTGGTTAAGACTTTTAATTTAGACAACTGGGCAGTTACAGCCTGCTTGGCCAGAACCTATATCGTCCCATAAGCTAAAACCTTTGTCAGTGGAGTTTCCGTCGGTGCGCTGGATCTCCTGACGAAAGAGCAAGCTGTAGTTGAATTCGGCGGCTACACCTCACAGGCTGTAAATTTGTCCATCGATTAGCAGATGGGTAATGCCTTTCTTCTGCAATTGTGGGCGTACAATCTCCAGAATGTATCCGGGAAATTGGATGACCCGGTAGGGCGGATAGGTGTTGCTGCCACGACGGCTCATCTCGGAAAAGCGCCGAGCCACCTTGTGGTTGTCGAAAATGGGCAGCGTATTGGCGTTTTCGATCCCCTCTACGGGCAGGGATCCCAGCCCCAGAAATTCCTTGAGGGGGCGGGTGGTCAGCTCTTGGTAGCGATCCACCACAACATAACAGGTCTCAGGCAGGTCGAGCTTCTCTAGGGGGAGTACTTGGATGTGATGGACGGGATCCGCCAAGGGATCTTCTGAGGGCACCGCTGCCGCGTCGTCTAAAAAATCGTCGGCATCCTCTTCTTCGTCGTCATCGTCTTCTTCGTCTTCCAGGTCGTTGTCCTCGTCGTCTTCTAGGTCTTCTTGAAGCTCGGCTACGAGCTGGGCCGGCAATTCTTCGGGGGCCAGTTCTGCCACCGTGGCCGTCCTGTCCTCAGGGATCCGCTCCCCTTCGCTGACATCGCTGAGATCGGAGGCGTCGGCAGCCCCCTGTGGGGGCAAGACCTGTTGCCCCTCCATGCCGTCCAGGGGAAGGGTGGGTTCCTCGCCCGTGTCTTTGCGGCGAGCTGCTGAGCGTTTGAGCTGGATCAGCCGCTGGTACTCGTCGGCAGCGATGTTTTCCTTGAGGACACGGGTGATGGTGGTAACGCTTACCCGAAATTGCTCGGCCAATTCGGCGGCAGTGGCTGCCGAGCCGCGGTAGGTGCTAACAATTTGCTGTTGTTCTTGTTCTGAAAGTTTGCTGCGGGCCATCGCGGTTATCCCATCCCAAAACTTGGACTCATGGGCAGGCGGCGGTTGCCCGACACAGCCGGTTGAGGCCGGCGGCCAGCGCTTCCCGCTCTAGTTCCTTGCCGATGAAGACAATTTTTGACCAACGCGGCTCATCGGGATCCCACTCCCGCTCCAAGAAGAGGGTCTGTCGTCGGCCCACCTGATGAAAGATAACCCGCTGCGGCTCGTCCGCAACCCACAGCACCCCCTTGGCGCGAAAAATCGTCTCCGGCAGATCCTGCAGCCAATCGCGGAAGGCCGCCAGATCCAGCGGTTGCTGCAGTTGAAAGCTCAGAGATTGGATCCCGTCTTCTTCCAGATGGTGACTGGGGTGAGCGTGACCTTCAGCCTCGGCAGCGGAGAGCTTGGGATCCCACAGCTCTGGGCGAAAGGCGTGCACATCCAAAATGCGGGCCAGGGGCACCTGGGCGTGGGTGGTGGGCAGACAGGGAGCGTCGGGGTTGTAGCGACGCAGATCTAACAGGATCTTCTCTTGTTCGGCTGGGGTGATCAAATCTACCTTGTTCAGGAGCAAGATGTCGGCGCTGCTGATCTGGTGGGCGGTAGTTTGGGACCGCTGGAAGTTGCGCCAGTACTCGGCCCCATCCACCAGGGTCACCATCCCATCCAGGCGCAGCTCCTCGTGGAAGGTTCTCTGTACAAACAGCTCGGCCACCTGCCTGGGATCCGCCACGCCGCTGGTCTCCACCACCAGGTAGTCCAACGCCTGGGCATGCTGAAGCAGCTCGCGAGCCGCCCGTTCGAGATCCTCCCGCACCGTGCAGCAGAGACAGCCGTTGCTGAGCTGCATCAGCCCTCCTTGGGGCATGTTGACCAGTTCGCCATCGATGGAGATCTCGCCAAACTCGTTGAGGATAACCCCGATGCGCAGCCCGTGTTCCTCCTGCAAGATGCGCTTGAGCAGCGTGGTTTTACCACTGCCCAAAAAGCCCGTCAAAATTGTAACCGGAAGCTGAGCTTTCATACATTCATTACATATCAATCACTCAAGACTCAATCGACAAGCGGCCAACAAACCCTTTTCTCAGGTTCTCTGGAGGCTCTACTAGCTTAGCTCCAGGGCCAGTTTTCCAGGATCTGGACTGAATGGCGGCGCTGCTGGGATCCCTAAGCCAGCAGGTTCGGGTGGACGAGGTGGGCATGCAATCCACCTACCCCGTCTGGGTGGGCTGCGCCGGCAGATCCGCTGGGCCGATGTCGAGCGCCTTGACCTCGCTCCACCAGCCAGGGGGGCCTGTTGACACTCCCACCGTCTAAAGGCGGGGGATTCTTACGCAGTCCACAAAAGAACCCGCAACGGCGTTGTCAAAGCGCCTCTAGACAGTTCCTTAACGCAAAGCCCCAAGGTTCTGCTGACTTTCTTAAGCAGGTTGGCGGCAGCATTTGCCTCAGCCCAGAGGGTCTCCACCCGTCGGGTTTTTCACCATAACTAGGTAGCTCATCTCCATCTAGGAAGCTTGCCTGCGAGCTGTACGCCTCCTCTACCTCAATAAACTCCATGCCATAATGCTGACATAATTGCACGATACGCTCCTTGAATCGACCTGTTGGGACGAAAACAAAGTTTTGGTTAAAACCGCATTCTTGTTTTTGTTCTTTGTTCCAACCTAAATAAGCGATAGTGCGAGAGGAAAGTCAACGGTACAATCACTACAACCATGGTGTGGGGCTAGCGGTTGTTTATCTTATTTTTTGGCCAAAGAGAAAGAAAGAGGTCTTGGTGGGAGAAGTCAGGAAGAGGTTGTTTGAGCTATGAAACTATATCAACGACCCCCATCATGGGTAAGCGACTAAAGTGGCTAGCGGGCTTTTCCGCCCCGCACTCAAGTGCGGGGCTACCAAGCTATCCTTTTGTGTACTACCTGGTCAGCGGCCCTATGTCCAGCCTTGGATGGACAGGCTGCTGGGGGTTTGCCCTGTTGCTCTTGCTCTGGATGGGATCCTGGCCTTCTGGGTTTGGATGGGGAGCTAGCTCCAGCGGGGCAAGTAGCAGGAAAAATCCTGTTTTTTAACAAACCGAAAGGGCCCGGAAAGGGATCCCCAGACCACCTGATCTGTTTCGGGATCGCGCCCCTGATCCAGGCTGTGGAAGTAGTCGGCCCCGATTTCAAACTCGCTATAGAGGTAGGTGGTTCTGCCCTTGCGCTCGACGATACAGCCCTTGCCGGGTACGCTGCGGCCCCGGTAGCAGGATCCCGTCCATTCCACCTGAACCGCGCAGCCGGGCAAAAGCTCCAGCTCTGCCGCCGCCAGGCTGGCCAGTTTTCCCAGATCTCGGCCAGCACATTTGTAGGCCTCCGGGGATCCCAGGGCGTAGTTTTGAATGCGGATCCCGTCTGGCGTCTCGAAAAGGTGGATGACCCGCTGCCGGTAGGGCTGGTCGGGGTAGATATCGTACAGTTGCTCCACGTAAAACCCTATCCCCTGAAACACCGACCACGGCAGAGGGCATTGGTAGACGTGAATGTTGGCGAACCAGACCGGCTCGGCTATAGCCTGGTGCAGATTGTTGAAATGTCCGGCCATCCAGGTGGCCAGTTGGGCCAGTTGCGGCGAAACCGACATAGCGCAAGTGACATACTCCCGTCTCTCACCCTAAAGCGCTCTGCGCCGCTGACGCGAACGGGTAGAGAGCAGGCTTCTCGCTTCGAAGGACTCCGTTCCGCTAGCGCGAACGGGGAGCTATTGCAAGAACCCTCTGCAAGCAGCCACGGAATGCCCTATCGCAGGGCTGTACCAGATTCCGGCAACGCCGTTTTGTACAGCCAATCTGATTTTACGATATTTTTTGCGGGGGTGGCTGTATCCCGACCCTGACTGCCCCCCAGTCGGATATAGGGGGGTACAGGGCGGGGCTTATCCACCCCCGCACCCCCAGAAGCGTAAGCGTGCAAGCCTATTATCCGGGACGGCAGGCCCGCTTGCCAAAACCAGCTCTAGGGATCCAGTTTGGCCGACAGGCTAGAGTAGAGAAGCTCGATCCCCTCCGCTTGGGATCCGATTTGCCTTTCAATGGATTTGCGAACGGCGCTATGTCTGCCCCACCCCTTCCCCTGCTTGGGCAATCCCTAGCTGCCTTGAAAGACTGGGCGGTTGAGCAAGGGCAGCCGGCCTACCGCGGCCAACAACTGCACACCTGGCTCTACCACAAAGGGATCCGCTCCCTGCAGGAGGTGACGGTCTTTCCCAAGGCCTGGCGCGAGGCGCTGCAAGAGTATCCCGTGGGGCGCTCCCAGGTGGTGCAGCGGATAGAATCCCGCGATGGCACGGTCAAGTTTTTGCTGCAGTTGGCGGATGGGGAGTTGATCGAGACGGTGGGGATCCCGACCGCCAGGCGGCTGACCGTCTGCGTTTCCTCCCAGGTGGGCTGCCCCATGGCCTGCAACTTCTGCGCCACCGGCAAGATGGGCTACCGGCGCAACCTCAAGCTGCACGAAATCCTGGATCAGGTGTTAACGGTGCAGGAGGACTTTGGCCGACGCGTCAGCCACGTGGTTTTCATGGGCATGGGGGAGCCCCTGCTCAACCGCGACACGGTGGTGCAGGCCATCCGCAGCCTGAACCAAGATATCGGCATCGGCCAGCGGCACATCACCCTCTCCACCGTGGGCGTGCCCCGCCAAATCCCCTGGCTGGCCCAGCAAAAGCTGCAGATTACCTTGGCCGTCAGCCTGCATGCCCCCAACCAGGAGCTGCGGCAACAGCTGATCCCTTCCGCAGCCCACTATCCCCTGGAGGCTTTGATCCAGGACTGCCGCGACTACATGCTGAGCACGGGACGGCGGGTTAGCTTTGAGTATACGCTCATAGCTGGGATCAACGACCTGCCCATCCATGCCCGTCAATTGGCCCACCTGCTGCGCCAGGCCAGCCAGTCGGGGGCACGCCTGCACGTCAACCTGATCCCGTACAACCCCATCGCCGAGGCCAACTATCAGCGCCCTCACCCAGCGCGGGTGGCGGAGTTCGTCCGCCTGCTGGAGGAACACCACGTCCAGGCCAGCGTGCGCCAGACCCGTGGCCTAGATGGCAACGCTGCTTGCGGTCAGCTGCGGGGATCCTTCTTACACCCCTCCAGCTTGCCTTCCCCTGAGCCGGCCTTTGGCCGTTCCTAGGCGGCGCCCGCAGGTTCAAGGCTTTTTGCAGTTGCTGCCGGCGGGGCAGAAGGTAGCCAGACGCGAAAATGGGTCCATCCCTCTGCGCTGCTGACGGAGATCCGGCCCCCCATGTGCTCCACCAGTTGCTTGACCAGGGACAGCCCCAGGCCGGTGCCGCCGTGCTTCCAGCGATCCGACTGCGGGATGCGGTAGAACTTCTCAAAGATGCGGGGCAGCTCCGCCTCTGGGATCTCGCTGCTGTTGCTACAGACAAAGAGGATCCCTTCTCCTTCCTGGGCCACCCGCAGGTGGATGGATCCCTCGGGGGCGGTGTACTTGATGGCATTGTGCAGCAGCTCGCGCAAAATGCGGCCCAGAGCCGTGGGATCCGCCTCAAGGGGTGGGATCCCCTCTTCCAGGTGCAGTTGCAGGTTTTGCTGTTTGCTCTGTGCCAGGGGCTGAGCTGCCGCCACCAGATCCCGCAAATAGCGCGGCAGGAAGATCTCTTCCGGCTGGAGCAGATACTTCTCGGCTGCCAGCCGCTGCATGTCCAGCAGGTCGTTGATCAGCTCAATTTGTCGGTTACACTCCTTGAGGGCAATGGCGAAATAGTGCTGCTGTTTCTCGGAGTTATTGTGGGCTATTTGCAACATTTGCAGGGCCATGCGCACATTGGCCATGGGGGTGCGCAGCTCGTGGGAGACGGTGCTCAAAAAATCGTCCTTGAGCAGGTTGAGCCGCTCCAATTCCTTCACCTGGGCCTGGGCCGCCTCATACAGACGGGCCTGCCGCAGGGCCAGAGCACACAAGTTGGCCACCTGGTAGGCCAGTTGCCTTTCGGCTTCCGAAAACTCCTGCTGTCGCTCCACCAGCAACACCCCCAGCCGCTCTTGCTTGTCCCAAAGGGAGCAGGCCAAAAGCTGCACCCAGTGCCCGCCTTTTTCCTTTTGACAACAGCGGTGGACTTCCCAGGGCTGCTCGAGAAAAGCATGGGAGTGCAGCAGGTGCACCAGCTCAGGGTCGTTGAGATAGACGGGATCCGCCTCCTCCGGAAACGAGCAAGCCGGGATCCAGCCTGACCCCCCGGCGCCGGTCAAGAGAATGTGGCAGCCGCTTAGGTGGAGGGCTTCGGCCAGGCTCTTGACCACCTCTTCCAGGATCTCCCCCTCGTTGAGGCTGGCCACCATCTGGCCGCTGAGGGAGCGCAGCACCGCCTCAAAGCACAAAGCCTGCTGCAGCTTAGCGGTGCGCAGCGCCACTTGCGCTTCCAGCTCGCGGTTGAGGGCTTCTAGCTGCTGTTGGGCCCGCTTTTGCTCGGTGATCTCCCGCCCCACCGCCAGGATCTCCACCAATTGGCCTTGGCTGTCGAAAATGCCCTGATCCACCCAGCTCACCCAGCGGGACTGGCCACTTTCGCCGGGGTACTCCCGCTCGCTGCGGTAGAAAGGACGTTCAGGCGTAAGAGCCGCAAGAGACTGCAGCACCGCCTCCCGTTCTTGCGGCGGCAGAGAGTCCACCCAGCGCCTGCCTATTGTTTCTTCTGCCGAACAACCAAAAAAGCGCAGGTAGGCAGGGTTGACATAGGTAATGCGGCTATCGGGCAAAGAGCGACAGATCAGCTCCGTCTGCTGCTCCACCACAGCGCGGTACTGCTGCTGCTGTTGCCAGAGGCGATCCAACAGCGCCTGTTGGCTGGCCGCCGCCTGTTGCCAAGCCTTGGCCAGGGTCTGCACCTCCCAGATGGGGCCGGGATCCACAGGGGGCCAGGCCGGGATCCCAGTTTGCACAAATTGCTCCGCTATTTGGGTCAGGCGGCGCAGCGGGCGAGAGAGGGCTTCACTGAGGAGGATCCCAGCTCCCAGAAAGCCCAGCAGCAGCCCCCCGCCCAAGAGGGCCGCCTGCTGAGTGCTGCGATAGACAGGGGCGAGAAGGATCTCCTCCGGGATCCCCTGTACGAAATAGAAACTCAGCCCCCCTTCATCCTGAATGGCCGTCACCTGTGCCAGATAACGGATCCTGTCCACCCTAAGGCGCAGCAGATCTTGCGAGGCCGCCGTCTCCCAGGATCCCACCTGCTCTTGCACAGCCAGCAGCAGCGGTTGAGGAGATAGCTTCTCCGTGCTGGCCACCACCTGGCCCTCCCCATCCAGCAACCAGCTCACCCCCGGATACCCCAAGCTGACCTGCAGATCTTCCAGAAAAGCCTGCAGTTGCTGAGCCGAGAGAGCAGCCACCAGGCTGCCGTAAACCCCGCCCTCCCCATCCGCCAAGGGCAGCGCCGTCAGGACCAGCCGCTCCGGCCTTTGATGGGGAGACTCGACAAAAAAGTTGCTCACCACCCAGGTACGGCGGGCCCCTTCCTGTTGCAGGACTGCGGGAAACCAAGACAGCCGCCGCAGATCCACAAAGCCCAATTGCCGCGTCAAGCCGGTGGGATCCCCGCTTTCCGGATCCCGTTGGCGGCCTTGGACGGATCCCGGCTTCAGGCCCGGCGTGTGGTAAGTCCAGATCGAGCCATCGGCGTGGCGGCGGGCCGTGATAAACCCCCCCTGCTCAGAGACAAAGCCGACATAGCTCAGCTCGGGAAACTGCTGCAACTGGCGGGCAAAATACGCTTCCAAGACTTCCAGATCGGGAGGCTGAGGAGCGGCCAGATTGGGCAACAGCCCCCAGCGCACCGCTCCCTCAGTGAGGGCATTGACCTGCAGGGGGGCCTGCAGATACCGGTGTAGGTTCTCCTCGGCTCGGTGGTTAACCTCACGCTTCAGGTGCTCGGCCAACTGCAGCGCCATCTGCCGCCCGGCTCGCCAGGAGAGGTAGCTCACCCCGCCCGCCCCCCCGGCCACCGCCAACAGCAGCGGCAACAGCAGCGCCACCTGCAAAGGGATCGACCGAGAAGCCAGGGAGGGCAAGCGCATCCGGGAAGCAATCGAGGAAAATAGCATGGGATCCCTAGGCTTGAGGAGGTTCTAGCGCTCGCTGCACAGCGCCGAGGACAACTTCGGCACCCATGGCCAACAGCGCCACCGGGATCGCCCCCACCAGCAGGATGGCGGTGTCGTAGAGGGCAAACCCCAGCGTGATAAAGCTGCCCAGCCCGCCCGCCCCGATAAAGGCCGCCAACGTGGCGCTGGCAACCACCTCGATAGTAGCGGTTTTAACGCCGGCCAAGATTACCGGCAACGCCAAAGGGATCTCCACATAGCGCAGCACCTGGGCAGGGGTCATGCCCATGCCCAAGGCGGCTTCGCGTAGGGCCGGATCCAGGCTGCGGAAGGCCACGTCGGTGCTGATTAAAATGGGGGGCAAGGCCAAGATCGTCAGGGCAATGGCCGCCGAGCGGAAGCCAAGGCCAAAGTAGGGAATGGCCAAAAACAAAATTGCCAAGCTGGGGATCACCCGCAAGCTGCTAAAAGCATTGATCACCACCAGAGAAACCACCTGCGAGCGGGAGCTGCCAAAACCCAGCGGCAGACCCACCAGCAACGCGATCCCCAGCGGCACCGCCACCAGTTGCAGGTGTTGGAGGAAAGCTTGAAGTAGCAGGTCGCTGTTGCTTTGAGCATAGTCCAAGGAGCGGGCCAGGAGGCTCATCGAGAGCATGACTCTAGTCAATGATATGCTGGACTATACTGAAAATAATGCCCAGTATGTTCAGTATGGCTGCTTGGTATGGCTAGGTATGTAAAACC